>JAHIKO010000089.1 GCA_018897535.1 Candidatus Dependentiae bacterium | reverse complement strand
CTCTCTTATTATACAAAACAGGCCGACGTCCTTGTTGTTGCAGCCGGCAGGCCCGGAACCGTAACCGGTGAAATGGTAAAAAAAGGTGCTGTGGTTATTGACGTGGGGACAAACAGGGTCCCTGATAAAGATAATCCGGGCAAAAACAGACTCGTTGGTGACGTAGTTTTTGATGAAGTGGCGGAGATCGCTTCAGCCATTACGCCGGTCCCGGGAGGAGTGGGGCCCATGACTATTACAATGCTCCTGGCCAATACGGTGAAAGCGTGTAAACTCCAGAACAATATTTCTAAGTAGGGTTTCCTGAAAAAGTCAGGCTGCCCGAAATTTCTTTAAAAAATACCATTTCTGAATCCTAAAACATCGATTAAAAAAATTGATTATGATATCCTTGAGTATCTTCTCAAGGTTCATCACCAATACGATGAGACTGATTGACGTCTCACTGGTTTCCCGCAGTTTCATCATAATTCTGGCAAGGCTATACCGTCTTTTCCCAGTCCCAAAACTTCCTTCTATCGCATTTCTCATGGCGCAGTCGGCACGTTCCTGCCGTTTGTCGGCCTGACGTTCCTTTCCGGGACGGCCAAGTTTTGGCCCTGACAACCGGATATTTCTATCTTTACAAAATGTGATATTGTCTCTATTCCGGTAAAGCTTGTCAGCAAGTACTGCCTCGGGATAACATCCCATCCGTTCTCGGTATCGCTCAATCTGCTTTTGCAATAACGTTGCTTCATTGACGTTGTCCCAGGAGATATCTTCCAAAACGTGATACCCATTGATTCGGGAGACCATTATCTTCGCCCCAAACTCAACTGCCGCAGATGCCTTCCCGCGAACAATAGGACGGACATGAGGCTGGGAAATATTTACAATCCGGTCACTCGTCGAATGAATATTTTTCTGATACATCTCCTGCTGCTGACGAAATATTTCCTGAATGACTAAAAGATTTTTATATAGCCGGGATGACAGGCTCTCAAGGTTTCCAAGGGTAACAACATGACCTAAATCCCGTTTAACATATTGCAATTGCTGTTTGATCGCCTTTCCGATCGCTTTTTGACTCGATTTCCGTTGCTTCGCCACTCGCAGGTAGGCCACTCTCGCCTTCTGTCGATATGTTCGTGGTTTTTGCGCAGTCCCTTTCAACGGTTCATACAGAGCATCGATAATCTCTTCCAGTTTCTCCCGTGATTTATTCAAAAGACTCAAATCAGTTGGATAGGCAATGTCTGACGGAGCAACGCTTGCGTCAACCATCATGATCCCTGAATTGAATTCTTCTTCATTCACAGAAATCTCTTTATCCTCGGTGTCATTCCTATCGTTGAAATCATCATGATCATCTTTCTTCAGTTTTCCGTTGATAATAACATCATTGATCCGCGCCATAATTTCCGGCGAAAGTCTCTTTCTGAAGTGAACCATCATCGACGGATTAAAAGGAACTTTATCCTGGTATTCATGAAAACCGATCAGATACTGAAGATATGGTGTTTCTCGAATCTGTTCCACCGTCTCTTCATCAGTTATATTTAAACGCTCCTTGATGATCAAGGCTCCCAGGGCCATGCGGAATGTCTTTGCCGGGGCTCCCATCCGATCGCTGAACAATCCCGCGTACTTTTCTTCAAGCTCATCCCAGGGAATTATTTTCGCCAGTTTTACCCACCGATTGTCGCTCTTGAGGTGCCCACCGAAGGGAAGATGAAAGTTTTCAAACTCAAGTTGCTCTTTGTCATTTCTTCTATACATTCGTTATTCCTGGTGCACGGGTTTTATCTGAAATCAGTCATTTGTTGTGCATTTGTATCATACGGAATCTATATAACAATTAATTTTTTCAGGACTTGCGACTTTTTCAGGAAGCCCTATTTAGCTTGTTGCCTTATGAATAAAACCAGGGCTCAGAGCTTCATTACATTTTAATTTTTTTCCAGGGCTCAGAGCCGTATTTTCCATTTTTTCATTAAAAAGCCTCTCTTAAACGTATAACAATCAATACAATATTTATAGGGAGGGAATCAATGTCTAATAAAAGAAGAATTACTACGCCAGGACTTACTCATCATGTCATGTCACGGTGCATTGAAAAAAAACCACTGATGAAAGCAATAAATATTAAAAAATTAGGCTATAAAGCCATCAATATGGCCCATAAAAAATATAATTACAAACTAATATCATTTACATTAATGGATAACCATTTTCATTTTATCATAGAAACTATTGAAGGTGAAGCTTCAATTTCTCGAATCATGCAGTATATCAAGGCCCGTGTTGCTGAAATGTACAATAAAATCATGAATAGAACCGGCCCATTCTGGAATGAGCGATTTAAGGATGTTATAATTGAGATGCAGACTAATCCTGTTTACTATTTTTTCTGGCTCATCT
>JAHIKO010000088.1 GCA_018897535.1 Candidatus Dependentiae bacterium | reverse complement strand
CGCGTTACGATACTGACCACCAGTGGCAATCTTCAGTTGACAATAAAGGAAATCTTGTTTGGAATTTAACTTCAGCGACTAATACGCCTGAATTTACTTTTAGCGACCCAGTTAATATTTCAACTAGCATCCCTTTAGGGATTGATGTGTTTGACATTACTGCTTCAACAACACAAAGCATTATTGATATTAAAAGTTCTTCCACTGATTATTTGATTAAAGTTGACCAGATGGGCGATGGAGGAATTTTTGATTTTAAACAATCTGAATTAAGTGTTTTGTCCTTATCCAACGCGGGAGTTTTAAATTTGCAGAACGCGTCATCAACGCAAAGCATTTTTTCTTTAACCGCGTCATCAAGCGCGCCTTTAGTTGTGTTTGACCAAAAAGGCGCTGGCTCTTCATTATTGTTTGGCTCAAGTCCGCAAGCATCTTCAACTATTTCTCTTTTGCAATTAACAGCTAACCCAATGACATTGGGTTCTGTAAACGGAACATTTATTGCGGCTAACCCAGCAAGTTTTTCTGGAAATTTTATGGATTTTCAAGTGGCTGGAACAAGATATTTTTCACTTGCGTCTGATGGTGATATTTTTACTGCAGGTGGATTTTTAATGTCAGTTAATTCTACAACAGCGGTTTCAATTCAAGACACAACTGGCGTAACTCATTTTGTTATTGATACAACCCAGGGGCATTATGGTTTCGCGACTTCATCTCCAGCAGATGGTTTTGGTTTAACAATCGCTACTTCAACTTTGCAGTATGGCGATTATTATAATTTTGGAAATGCCACAACAACTGGCACAGGAGTATTTTTTGTTTCTTTGTCAGTGGCAACTACAACTCATCCTTACGGGTTAAATGTTTCTGGCTCAGGATATTTTACAGACGGGTTAATGGTTGCTGGTTATACCACAACCAGTGATTTATATGTTCAAGGCAATAATACCACTACTCAATCCTTAGTGCTGGGTACAGGCGCAACTAATTTGATTGATTATGCTGATGGAGATTTATTAGTTTCAGATGACGCGGTTATTTCTGGTTCAGCCACTACTAGTGGAACATTTATTGTATCAACTGCTTTTGGAATAAACACAACTACTCTGCCATATACTTTTAATGTTTCTGGCACTTCATATTTTACAGACGGATTATTAATCGCTGGCTACACCACAACTTCTGATTTGTATGTTCAAGGAAGCGCAACTACTACTGGCACTCAAATTGTGAGTACTGCTTTTGGCGTGAATACAACTACTCTGAATACTACTTTTAATGTTGATGGTGATACTTTGTTATATGGTAATGCTACTACGACTGGTTCATACTACGTTGGCAATGATTTAACTGTGGCTAATTCAGTTGTTTTAGGTGATGCCACTTCTGATACTTTAACAGTTAATTCAACTGTTGATTCGGATTTGATTCCGCAAAGCAATGCTTATAATCTTGGCTCCACGGCCAACCGCTGGGGTACGATTTATGGCGATACGATAAATGCCAGCAACATCGTGGCCAATAACACGGAAATCGGCGGCACCAAAGCAGCTGATTTTACAATTAATTCTGATAATGCCACGAGTGATACGGAAAACATGTCTTTGACTTTTAAACGCGGCCTACCAGTAACTAACGCGGTTTTGGGTTGGAACGCGGCCAAACACCAATTTACTCTAAATTTTCCTATTTGGATTGAAGGCACTGATTCTGGCGGAGCCGCAAGTTCAACAATTGTAGTTAAAGAAGGAGTGAATCAAGGCGGAGTGGATTTGTTTAAGTTATTGGATATATCAAATAATATTTTATTGCGCGCAGACCCTGAAGGACATTTTGCAGTTGGCGCAAGTTATCAAGATGGGTATGGGTTTACAGTGGCGACTACCACATATATTGAAGGGCAATGTGTTACAGGTGATACGGTTCTGCCAATTGTACGTGTGAATAATATTGAATATGTTAGAATTGATGAAATAAAAGGAGGAGAATATGTAATGTCTTTAAATGAAAAAACAGGTTTGTTAGAACCAGCTAGAATTAATGGATTATTAGATATGGGTGTTAAGCCAATTTATAAATTAACAACAGAAAGCGGGAAGACGATTAGGACAACTGGGAACCATCCATAT
>JAHIKO010000087.1 GCA_018897535.1 Candidatus Dependentiae bacterium | reverse complement strand
GTGGGGCTGGAGACCACCGAGACCGGCACCCTGGAGTTTGACGCGGCGGTGTTTTCCGGCGCGGTGCAGGACGACTTCGACGGCGTGATGCGCCTGTTCCGCAACGGCGGCGACTCAAGCCACGCCAAGGTTTCCTTTGTCTACGCCACCGACGCCACCCGGGCCGGCGCGTACGCCGTGAACGTGACCTCCGCGGCCACCCGCGGTTCGGCGGTCGGCACGGCCGCGGCACCCGGCTCCCTCACGGTGACCGCAGGCGCCAACGACGCGTTCACCCTGTCGGTGGACGGGGCGGCGGCGGTCACGGTGACCCTGGCCGCGGGCACCTACGCCAGCGCCCAGGAACTGGCCACGGAGCTGCAGACCCGCATCAATGACGCGATCAAGGGCTCGGTGACGGTGGGCTTCGGCGTCGGCGGCGCCCTGCAGCTCACCTCGAACCGCTACGGCTCCGCCTCGCAGGTGACCCTCACCGGCGGCAACGCCCTGGCCGGTCTGAACCTGGCGGCGGCGACCGAGACCGCGGGCACCGACGTGGTCGGCACCATCAACGGCGAGGCGGCCACCGGCACCGGCCAGATTCTCAAGGGCAACACCGGCAATGCGAACACCGACGGGCTGCAGGTATTGGTCCAACTCGACGCCCCGGGCACCGCGACCCTGACGGTGACCAAGGGGGTGTTCTCCCGCTTCGACGAATACCTCACGGACCTCACCGACCCCTTCACCGGCGCCTCCGGGCTGCGGGAGAAGACCCTGAACACCTCCATCGGCAACCTCCAGGCGCGCATCGAGGAGATGGGGGAGCGGCTGGATGCGAAGCGGGAACGACTGCTGCAGTAGTTCCAGCAAATGGAGGCGGCGGTGAGCGCGTTCAACAGCCAGGGCAGCTTCCTCGCTGAGGCTCTGGGGAGTTTGGGCAACAACTGGTCGTGGAACAATTAGGTGCGGCGAGTCCTGAGTTTTGAGTTGTGAGTTGTGAACGGAGCAACTCGGAGGAAAAAACGAGCTCCATGACGAACCCACCCGCAGGACCTGAACCCGTTCACCACACGGAGGTGGTCGCATGATGTACGGCACTGGAGCGCAGGCCTATACCCATACCCACGTGACCACGACGACGAGCCAGCAGCAACTCATCGTCATGGCGTACGACGGGATCATTCGCTTTCTCGGTCGCGCCAAGGACCAGATGGCCGAGCGCGAGATCGAGGCCACCCACAACAGCCTGGTCAAGGCCCGCGCCGTCGTCGAGGAACTGGCGAGCACCCTGAACATGGACCAAGGAGGCAAGATCGCGGAGAATCTCTGGAATCTGTACCTCTTCTTCATACAGAAGATCACCGAGGCCAACTTCCGGAAGGAGCCCGGCCCCATCGACGACATTCTCCCCCCGTTGCTGGAACTCCGCTCGGCCTGGGCGGAGCTGGAGATTCCCCAAGACGACACCGAGACCCGGGCACTGAACCACCGCGTACCGCGGGCCGAAGACAGCCACCGGGTCTCCATCACCGGTTGAACCGGACAGGACCGCCGATGTCACACCACGACCCGATCGAACCCACGACCCGACACACGGCGCGACTGGAGGAACTTCTCACCGAAGAGCTCGCCGTCTGCGAGTCTCTGCTCGAGGCGGGGCAGGCGGCCCGCCAGGCCTTCGCAGAGGTGGATCCGCAAGCGGTGTTGGCCAGTGTGGGGCTGCGCCGCGAAAAACTGGAGCGCCTCGGGGCGTTGGAACGGGAAGCCTCCGCCCTGCGCGCCCGGGCGCCGGCTGCGCCACCCTCACTACAGCCCCACACCGCGCGGCTCCGGGAGCTGACCCAGGAGATCGCCGCGGAAGAAGCCGCGCTGAACCGGCTCTCGGCCGCCGCGCTGACCCGACTACGGGAGCAACTCAAGGGGTTCCAGGCGGGTTCAAGAGGCTTGCGGGGATACCGGGGCTCGGTTACCGTTGCACCCCGGTTCTCCGATCGTCGCGGCTAGGCCCCACGGGCAGGCTGGGTTT
>JAHIKO010000086.1 GCA_018897535.1 Candidatus Dependentiae bacterium | reverse complement strand
TGGGTGGTTAGGTAACAAGTTATATCTCGAAGCTCATATGCCATTATTTGAGCAGCGTCTAGAGATGGGTGATGATATGAAGCCAGCTTTAGACGTGGTAACTAATGCTACCAAAGGTCGCAATATAACTATTAATTGGAACAAGGTTAAAGAGGTCGCGAAAGATCATCTTACGGTGCCAAGAGTTATTAATTAATCAAGGGGGGTTAACCAGGATATTTCATAAATTATCTATTACGAGGCAAAATAACTCTACAAATACTGCGTTAAAAGTGAATTTTATGCCAGTCACATAGGTGACACTATGCTCCTAGCATAAAATTCACTTTCGCCTTGTCTTTGTAGTTTATTTTGCCTCTCATAACGATAACTTATGAAATATCCGTATATGGACTCCCTCTAATTGTCAAGATTATAAAGCATTTTTAGCGTCAGGGTAAATTCAGTCGTATATCCGGCATCTTAGTGAGCAAATTATTATTGATAACACTGCTCGTGCCCAAATGAAATTCGTGCTCTATTTCCTAATCGGGTTATCGGTTTTTTAAACCATCGCATATTACAGGTTTTAATAGAGCTGGTTTTACCTATTTCGCCATTTGTTTGTTTTATTCTCCGAACTCTTTTGGGTTATCTTTAAAATTCTTTGTTTTTTTCTTAAAATATCTATTATTGGGCCTATGAATTTCGTGGATAACCTGCTTCTTGGGTACCCACAAATTCATCAGGCCGCTTTTAAAAATCTTGGCTTATAATTAAGATCGTATTTATTCCCTTCTTTAACAACCATGCACGCAATTCTTGCTAGTTTATTAGCTAGGGCTACCGCGGCTTTATTGTACCCACGCTGTATTTGTAGCCTTTTAAGCCACAGACTAAGCTTATCGTTCTTCTTCGATGAGGCAGCTAATACAGCTCGAGCTCCATGAATCAATAAGGTTCTCGTATATGTATCTCCACCTTTGCTGATACCAAGTAACTTGGCTTTACCTCCGCTACTATGCTGCTTGGGTGTTAATCCTAAAAAAGCCGCAAAGTGTCTACCATTCTTAAATCCTCCTCCATTACCTAGTGTAGAGGCCAAAACAGTAGCTCCTAATACTCCTATACCTGGTATTGTTTCTAATCTTTGGCATACTTCATTATTTTTAAATAATGACAATAATTTTTTATCGTAAAATGCTACTTTCTCATCTAGTTCCTTTAGATGCTTATGGTTTTCCTGAAGACATTCCAATAGTTCACTAGTTAGCTTGTTTGCATGCGGATGATCTGCAGTACCAGCTAAAATTAACTTTACCTCAGTTTTTAGATTATTTATCCCCTGAGAGATACTTATTCCATATTCTGATAAAACCCCCCTGATCTGATTTGCCAACTCTGTACGTTGCCTAACTAACAAACCTCTAAAGCGGTGCATACTTTGCATATCTTGTTGATCTTGGGTTTTTACTTCGCCAAACCTCATTTCTGGATCCCTGGATGCTGAAGATATTGCTGCTGCATCGTTCGCGTCATTTTTATTTCTTTTTACATACGGTTTTACATATTTTGGATTGATTAATTTCACTTTATGTCCACATTTTTGAAATTCTCTTCCCCAATAATTAGCTGTAGCACAACCTTCCATATAGATATTGCAACTATTCAAATTGACCATGAATTCAAACAGTTTTGTTCTGCTGACTTTCTTTTTTAAAACAGCATTTCCTTTTTTATCTGTACCATGCAACTGAAAAACATTTTTTGCTAAATCTATTGATAATGATGTAACATCTTTCATTGGACTCTCCTCTGAATTAAATGGTTAATGGTAATATCAAAAATCACCATTTTGGCACTTTAGATGCCGTTAAGTAAGAGGGAGTCCATATTATTGGGTTAAGACCTGATGGATCCCCATATCTTTTGAATTAATTTACATAAAAAACAAGAGGGTCTGTTTGCTGTCATTGCGAGCGAGGCGTTTTTGTTTTTGCCGAGCGCGGCAATCCAGGAATAATTTTGTTTTATATGGAACTTTCTGGATTGCTTCACCCAGCTAAAAGCGCTGGGTTCGCAATGACGGCATAAAAACAGATCTACGAGTAGTCAACAACGATGACATTAACTCAATAAAAGATGTGGGGATCCATCAGGGTTTGATCCCAAGATTGGGCTATTGCTTATCAGCATGATACGAAGATCTTGCAAGGGGTGAGCTAGTAACATGTTTAAAGCCAAGCTGATAGGCTA
>JAHIKO010000085.1 GCA_018897535.1 Candidatus Dependentiae bacterium | reverse complement strand
TACCGGCAATTCTTCCGGCAACAACATAAGAATTATCATAAGACCAATCGATAGAATTAGCTGTAGCTGCCAAGCTCTGAGTATTCAACAAACCAATATTTCCTGCCGGCAACCCAGAAAAATTATATGTGCTATAAGAATCTGCAAAATTTAATTTATAATTATTTCCAAAAACTTTTCCACCGCCACCAATACAAGAGTTATCATTTAATATTAAATCTTTATTTAATATTAATCGACCACCATTAAAAAAAACACCTCCTGTAACAGGAAATATAGAATCAAATGAGCATGAAATTGATGAATCAAAAAAAGAAAACCCGGAACCCATCAGACCATAATTAGCAATTCGATTTTCTATATCAGTTATGAGAGTATAAGATAGTTCAGCAGCGACAGTACTATCTGATCCATAAGTTGCTGCTGACAAAAATGGTTTATATATATAAATAAAAAAAATTAAAAATATTATTTTTTTTACCAAACAAACTTTAAACATAAAATCTGCTACCAAAAAGTTTTTTACCTTCTTGTGCTTCAAATCTACTGGAGCGATTAAATACTATTTTACCCGGCGATATAGTTAAATCTTGATATAAAATCAATCCGGTGCCGGCAAAAAAACTTAATGTTGAAAATTCATTAAACGCTTTAAACGATTGTGCTCCAACATTTTTATAATACAAATCACCGGTAACAAAATTTAACTGAGCACCACTTAAAATTTCCAATTCAAAATCACTTTCTTCAGAATTATTTCCAATATTTAAATATCCGGAATGTCCATATGTATAATCATAATAACTATAAGTTATACCTTCATCCAAATAAGTGCCCGTAACGGTAGCATGAACCCAATCTCTAGACTCTATTAAAATTTCAGAATTTTTATCTGCAATAATTCGTCCGCCCAACAAATTAAGTCCGGTATAAGCTGTATATAAATTTGCACCATTAAGATATATAGTTGAATCATCTGCCTCGAAATAAAGTAAATTGTCTCTTCCGGAAATTGGCGCATAGCTAAAAGTAACTCCATTACTAAGTGTTACCATTGCATTATCTTTAATAGTACTTGTCATTGATGATTGATAATGAAACACTTTATCTTTACCAATAAATTCAACATTATCGCCAAATATTAAAGATCCAACTGTAAAACTAAAATCATTATCTAAAACAATTTTGGTATTCTGAAATGAAATTATTGAATTATCAGCCATACATCTTAATTTATTTTCAGATACTCCATATAAAATGGCATCTCTAATTAACAAAGTTGAATTGGGCCGAACAAGAATAGAATCTACCGAATCCAAATATATAATATTACTATTACCACAAATTATTGAATCTCCGGAAAAAATCCAAGACGCATCAAGTATTAAACTCGAATTTATTTCAAGATCTGCTGCATCTTTAAATAATATATTTTCTGTCCAATATAAATCTTTTGCACCAAAACTTAATCTGTGAGAATTTAGATTTATTAAACCAGGACCAATAATTCTTTTATCATCAAGAAAATGTAAATCATCTCCAAGTTTAATTTCGCCACCATTCAAATTAATATTTTTATCTAAACGAACATGTGTATTAATTACGACTGAGCTATCGCCATCTTGAATATCTATATCATTTAAAGTGTTTAAATTACCCTGAATGATATTATCTTGTCCACTTATCACAATATATGAAAAGATATCGCCACGCTTACCTTCCAAAATACTATTTCCGGTTAAATAAATTTTTTGAGTTCCGGAAAAATCCAATAACCCATTAATTTTTGATTCTGAATTAACCTCATTAAAACACCCGTTTTCTATAGAGATTGAACCGCCGGATATAACAGATCCGGATTCTTTAATTATAGTACCTTTTACATTAGAAATAGGATAATTTAATTTTAAATTTACACCGGATGAAACTTTAAATGAAACAGTGCTATTACTTAAATTTATACCTGAAGCAAAAAGAGATTTTGCAAAAAGTATAAAAATAAAAAGATAAATTTTTCTCACAAAAACTCTCCCTAAAATTTATACCACATTATTATTTATAAAATGGCCTGATGACAAATCTAAAATTGCAGATGATAAAGGCTCTATGCTAAAATTATTTGCAATATTAATTCCATCACCAAATTCTATAGCCTCTGAATCACAAGTAGCATCACTTACTATCTTTGAGTTACCGCTAAGTTCAAGCATTCCAACCGTTAATTTAAGCCCGGTAGTAGTTGTGTGTAACGTTGCATCATTCAAACATAACTTCGATTTCGAACCACCAAATCGTATTAATTCTTTATCTGCAATAGGCGGTTCATAGCTAAAAGTAGTTCCCGGCATAAATTTTAAATTTGAACACATATAAATATCACTAATTTCCGGCGAAGAATAAATAAATTTATCCGTACCATAAACTTCAAAATCTATATTAACTCCAAATTTTCCTGTATCAAAAATATAATCACCGGAAAGCATTGTTTTTGAATCCATAAAAATTATTGTTCCGGCATTATCCAAACATTTAATATTACTTCCAGATAAATCTTTAATTCTTAAATTAAGTAATCGTAAAATAGATCCACGTTCAACATTAATTTGAGCGCTTGGTTTTAGCCATAAAATATTACCATTACCATTTAATGTACAATTACCGCTAAACGTCCACATTCCGGAAAGTGTAATCATGGAATTTAAATCTACAGCCCCTTGATTTGAATCAAAATAGATTGTACAAGAACAATTTGTATCAAGAGTTCCCAGTTCAAGATTACTTGAACCTAGTTGTACCGTACCTGTTGTACTAAACTGTACACCCTGTCCAAAATCGGTATCTTTTTCTAAAATACATCTGCCACCATTAAGTGTAATATTTTTCAAAACTTGACCATCCAGACTTAAATTAATTTGCGAATCAGAATCCAGTAAAATAATCTCACCATTCATGCTACCGGAACCTCTAATACAATTACCGGTTCCATTTACTGCTACATACATAGGCAATATTCCGGAATTAATACATATATTGTCATCGCCATTAAGCAATATTACAGAATCACTATATCTTTGAGCCGTTGCTCCAAATTTAACACCTGAAATCTCAAAGTTACATGAATCGTAATAGACATTTTTACCTTCAACAATATCCATAGTTGTATCCATATCCAGTGCAACAGTAATATTGGAAATATCAAAATTGTTTTTAATATAAAAATGATTGGCGGATTTTCTTATTAATTTTGCATATAAAGAAAGCGATTTTATAACATCAGAAGAATAATTATCCACAACAAAATTTCCACCCTGTGCCGTTAATGTTGATCCCGGATAAAAGACAATATTGAAATCACCGTCATAAGTTCCATTCCCAATATGCAGCCC
>JAHIKO010000084.1 GCA_018897535.1 Candidatus Dependentiae bacterium | reverse complement strand
TAAGAACAAGTGTTGACCCTCTTTCAACAAATAAAGTTCCACCGGTTGTTAAGTCTAAAATATGTTCTTTACCATCCAAAATACAATATCCGCTAAATGTCCACTGGCTTGATAAATTTAATCTTGAATTTAAAGACACTGAACCATAACTTCCATCCCAATAAATTACAGAGTTAGAACTTAAATCTTGATTGCCCAAATTTAATTCTTTGTCATTAAGATCTACGGTTCCGCTACCGGCAAAAAATTTATTAGTAGAAAATTGCGCATCTTTATCTAATGTTACTTTTCCATAATTTAATGTAATGTTATTTAAAATTTGGCCCTCAAGTCCAAGTTTAATTTCTGATCCCGGGCCTCCTAAAATAATTGCCCCCATCATACTGCCTGAGCCATGCAATCTATTATTTGTATTAAATACAGTAAGATATAAGGGCATACTGCCTTCTTCTATAAATACTTCTTCATTACCATTTAATAACAAAACTGAATCAAGATATCTTTTCGAAGTTGTCAAAAATTTAACACCATAATCAGGAAGTACAAATCTGCAATTTGAATAATTTGCATTAATTCCATTACTTACATACATATTTGTTGGAGAATCTAAAGATATTGTTAAATTTGCAAGATCAAAATCTCTTTGAATATAAAAATTATTATTTGATTTTCGTTCAAGTTTAGACAAATCCGAAAGAGAAACTATTGAGCTTGAATTATAATTATTTATTACAATATCACCGGCAGAAACAACATATGTGGCAGCAGGATAAAATACAATATAAAAATCGCCATCCAAAGTACCATCACCTATAATAATTCCATTTTCGGATCCTGTAGAATTTAAATCCAAATAAACTTTTCCCTCGATTCCCATAGTTCCATGTGTAAACAAAGCACCGGCAGAACCTATTTTTATAGTAGCATTATTAAATTTTATTTCAGAAGTATCATTTTCGAAATAAAACGGTCTGTTTCCACCGGAAGGATTTTTTGTTCTTATTGCTAAAGTTACATCTTTAGATATTTCAAAAACAGTTTGTTTATGTATTGTAAATGTTTGAACGGAATCATAAAAAAAAGTATACGATCCATTCAAATCAAGATAGTTATAAATTTCACAAGTACCACAGTTAAAATCAAAATCTCCACCCAAATCACAAACCACATTATCAAGAATTACGTGACAATTTTCATCCAAGCTGTTTATATTTTCAGATTTTAAATTAACAAGATGTAAATTTTTAAATTTGATTGTCGATCCTCGTTCTATAATTAAACTACCAGTGCGTGTAAAATCTAAAATATTTCCATTACCATCGATTGTGCAATCACCGCTAAATGTTAATTGCGAGGTTAAAAATAGAGTTGAATTTAAACCAATAGAACCATGATCACCGGAAAAATATAAAGTTGAAGTTATGGCAAAATCACGAGAACCAATTAATAGATCATTATGTTTTAAATCTACAGAACCTGATGTTTTAATAAAATTATCACCTGAAAATTCTAAATCTCTATACAATATTAATTTTCCACCATTTAAGTTTATGTCATTTAACATCTTTCCATCAAGTTCATATGTTAGTTCGGATCCCGGGCCACCAAATGTAATTAAACCGGACATACTTCCGGAACCATATAATTTATTACCTGCGCCATAAATCATTGCATATAATGGAAAAGTACCTTCTTCTATAAAAATTTCCTGATTACCTGAAAGTAATAAAACATAATCCATATATCTTGTAGATGTTGTCAAAAATTTAACACCATCAAATAAAAATCTACAATTATCATAATATGCAGTAGCTCCATCATCAACGAACATTTCGGTTGGAGAATCAACCAAAACGGACAAATTGCTCATATTAAAATCTTTTTTGATGTAAAAATTATTATTCGATAATCTGTACAATAAAGCTGTATCAGATAAAGATTTAATTGAACCCGGAACGGTGCAATCTATAACAAATGCGCCTTGATGAGCTCTTACCGTAGCTCCCGGATGAAAAACAATTTGAAAATTTCCATTATCGGTGCCATCACCAATTTGAAATCCATATCCATATTGAGTAGATGTAAGTTGTAAATCAACCAAACCGGAAACGCCTAAAATTCCACGCGTAAAAATAATACCAGCCGGACCAATTTTTATTTTTGAACTTTCAACTCTAACTTCAGATGTACAATCTTCAAAATAAAATGGTTTATTTCCGCCGGAAGAATCTTTTGTTCTTATTGCCCAAGTTAAATCATGAGAAATTTCACACACTGTATTTTTATGAACGGTTATTGTTTGATTACTATCATAAAAGAATGTGTATGATCCATTTAAATCTACAAATTTATATATTTCACATTTACCGCAATTAAAATCAAAATCGTTGGATAAGTCACATGTTACATTTTCCAAAATTACAGTACAATTTTCATCCAAATTATTTATATTTTCACCATGCATGTTCATTATATGCAAATCTTTTAGTTTTAGAGTTGACCCGCGTTCAATTATCAAACTCCCACTATTTGTAAGATCCAAAATATTGCCATTACCATTTAAAGTGCAATTACCGCTAAATGTCCATTGAGAAGTTAACCAAACTTTTGAATTTAGATTTACAGATCCACTTTCACCCGACCAATAAATTGTAGATGTAATAATATTATCTTTAGTTCCAAAATTACAAAAGTACCTGCCT
>JAHIKO010000083.1 GCA_018897535.1 Candidatus Dependentiae bacterium | reverse complement strand
GATGCCCATCAATATCCCATAACAACCCTTCTCGCTGTCGATGGTGCACATCACTTTTGTCCTGCGGCGCACTTCATGAATGACACGCTCAATGAGATTCGTGTACACATTCCGGTGAAACCTGCCACCCATTCCGGAGCAAAGTTTACCACTTTTAAAAAATCTTCACTGTCTCAAACTGTTATTTCTTAGGTGGCAGGTTTCGTCCAGAATTATTTTTTTTCACCCGCATTGTGTCTCCTTTTAGTTCAATTTTTTCCGCATTATGAATGAACCGGTCACAGATTGCATCCGCGATGGTTTTATCACCTATAATATCAAACCATACTGAAACCGGTATTTGAGATGCTATGATTGTGGATTTATTTCCATAGCGGTCTTCCAGAAGTTCCAGGAGCATAAGCCTGCTATCAGCGTCAAAGGGTTTCAGGCCGAAATCATCAAGGATCAGGAGGTCCTGCTTTTGAAGCTGAGTCATTTCCTTGAAATATGAACCGTCAGCTTTTGCGTATTTCAGGTGAGAAAAAAGTTTCATGCAATTCAGATACCGTACTTTGTATCTGTTCATGCAGGCCCGATGCCCCAGGGCGCAGGCGAGAAAACTTTTTCCGGTGCCTGTTGCTCCGGTTATGAGGATGTTGTCCCCCTTTGTAATCCAGTCGCATCTGCCCAGGGAAAGGATACTATTCTTATCAAGATTTCTGGCCTTTGCATATTCAATTTCTTCGATACAGGCTTTGTACCTGAACCCGGCCCCGGCCTGCAGCCGGGAAATCTTGCGGTTGTAGCGGTCATCCCACTCCGCATCAATAAGATGAGCCACCAGTTCATCGTGGGAGAGCGATGCGGCATTCTTGCTTGACCTGAGCTCTTCGAACATGCGATGCATGCCATGAAGCCGTAACTCCTTCATCTTTGTTATGGTCTCTGACGTATTCATGTATTTCTCCTAATGATAGTATTCCGGTCCCCGAATGTTTTCATGATGGAACATCTCAAGCTGTCTCTCTGATGCACACTCATCGTCCATATCTTCCAGACCGTTTTTTAATATATTCGTAATCACCTTTAGTGAAAGCGAATCAAGATAGAGCGCCCGTTTGCAGGCCTTGTTCAGACGGTCTTTGCCGTATTCCCTGGCAAGATTGAGTATCCCCAGGCAGACCTTGTATCCCTGTTCAGGATGACCTTTGGATGATAAAATCCCTTCAATAACTTCAGTCGCCTGTTCACCAATATTGTGCGCCCAGCCAATAAACTTCTCGGCGCTCCAGTCATTCATGAAGGCATGTCCGGGAGGCATGTGGTCTTTGTTGGTTGAGTATGAAAATTTCTTAAACACACGCTTATGCAGGGCTATACGGCTGTTGTTCAGGTATATTTCGACCATACTGGAGGTATATCGCACCTCAACGTGCTTGCCGCGGTGCTGATAGGGTACGCTGTAGTAATGCTTGTCTTCGGTAAGATAGAGATGGTAATTGAACTGTACTTTGCAGCGGGCAAAGTGACGAATGGTATACTCCTCTACCGGGAGTGGCATGAGAGTGTCTTTTTCTATTTCATTAAACAACTCCCATCTGCTTACACCATAATCCTTAAGAGGCCGGTTGTTTAATACTTCAAGCTGTTCTCTGATTGCCCGGTTCAACTCTTCAAGACTATGAAAAACCCGGTTTCTCAGGGGCGCGCATATCCGCTGATAAACAATGCGCACGGAAACCTCAACCTGCGCCTTGTCTTTTGGCTTGTATGGCCGTGCCGCAAGTATGGTTGTTTCATAATGGTTTGCGAAGTCCTGATATTCTGGATTGATATCCGGTTCATACCGGTGGGCTTTGGTGACCGCTGTCTTAAGGCAGTCTGGCACAATGGCCCGGGGCACTCCGCCAATATATGTCAGCGCGTTGATCTGGGCCCGTATAAAGTCGTGCTTCTGCTGGGTCCATACCGCCTCGGCATAGATCAATTTGCTCGCTCCCAGAGCAGCTACGAATATCTCGGCTGTTCGTATCTCTCCAGTCCGTGGGTCTACGACCTCCATCTTCTTGCCTGTGTAATCAACATACAGCTTGTCTCCTGCCTTGTGTTCTATTCTCATGTATAGTTCCCGGCTGTCCTGCCACTTTTGAAAGTGATAACAAAATTGTGAATAGCTGTATCCGCCGGGTTTCTCAATCCGGTACTCTTCCCATAGCAATTGGCGAGTGACTCCCACTCTGGTTAATTCCTTAACGTAATGAATAAATTTATCACGCAGCTCGGTCAGCCTGGGGTCTTCTGGTTGTTTACCGGTAAAACAGGCGGTGAGCTCTTCATCTGTCATTGCCTGTGCTTTTTCGTAGGTTATGGCATGGGCCTGACATCGCTCTAAATATGATGTTAAAACAGGCCGAGATATTGACAGCGCCTGGGCTGTCTTTCTCAGGCTTAAACCGCATTCATAATGCAGCCGTAATGCTTCTCGTATTCGCTTCAAGGGTGTTCTCCTCTGGGCCATTTTCTTTCTCCACAGTTAATTTTCTGTGGCGATTATGTGGTCGCTATTGGTTTTGAGAAGATTTTTAAGTGGCAGGTTTGCTCCGGAACGAGTGGCAGGTTTGGACCGGAATAGGTGGCAGCTTTAAAACGGAATCAGTGGCAGGTTTGAGCCGGAATATGTATTAT
>JAHIKO010000082.1 GCA_018897535.1 Candidatus Dependentiae bacterium | reverse complement strand
TGCGTTGAGGGCAGCCATAAATCCCTGGGCTGCCGCTTCCTCGTATCCGGATGTGCCGTTAATCTGTCCGGCATGATAGAGGCCCGAGTATCGCTTGGTTTCAAGGGTGGCCCTGAGTTCCGTGGGCGGTACAAAGTCGTATTCCACTGCATAAGCCGGCCTCATGACCTGGACATGTTCGAGTCCGGGTACGGTTTTTATCATTTCCAGCTGGACATCTTCGGGAAGTGAGCTGGAAAAGCCGTTAATATAAAATTCACGTGTATTGTAGCCCTCAGGCTCGAGAAAAAGCTGGTGCCGGGGCTTGTCTGAAAAGCGTACCACCTTGTCTTCAATAGACGGGCAGTAACGCGCTCCAGTTCCCTTGATTGCGCCGCCATACAGGGGGGAGCGGTGCAAATTACTGCGGATCATGGCATGTGTGGCCTCTCCTGTATAGGTGATCCAGCAGGAAACCTGGGCCCTGTCTATTTTATCAGTGCTGTAGGAGAAAGGGAACGGTTCAGGATCAGGAAACTGTTCCTCACAGCGGCTGAAGTCGATTGAGTCTCCATTTACCCGTGGCGGGGTGCCGGTCTTCAGGCGCAGAACAGGAAAACCAAGTGACCGCAGGGAATCGGAAAGCTTCTCAGATGAAAAGTCCCCCAGCCTGCCGCAGTGTTCCTGGTATTCGCCGATATGGATGAGCCCTTTGAGAAAGGTGCCTGTGCACAGGATCACGGCTGACGCCTTAAACTCCTGTCCGCGTACAGTACGCACGCCAGAGACTGCGCTCCCCTCGGCTACGATATCCGCCACGATATCCTGTATGATATCGAGCCCCGGCTGTTTTTCCAGTATAAGTTTCATGGCAAACTGGTATGCTTTTTTGTCTGCCTGAGCCCTTGGCGACCAGACAGCAGGTCCCTTGCTCCGGTTCAGCATTTTGAAATGGATACCGGTGGCATCTATGGTCTTTCCCATCTCGCCGCCCATAGCGTCAATCTCTTTTACGAGGTGGCCCTTGGCCAGTCCCCCAATGGCCGGATTGCAGCTCATCTGGGCTATGGTGTCGAGGTTTCCGGTAAGGAGAAGTGTTTTCATCCCCATCCGCGCTGCAACAAGCGCTGCCTCTACCCCTGCGTGCCCTGCTCCGACAACAATTATTTCATATGATCGTATCATGGTATTATCTGACAATGTAAAGCCTGACTTCCTGTATAATGTAACTGTGATTAATTATAAAATTACATTACACCAGTCAATATTAATATAATGATACATATAAAATATACTTGTTGCTAAACTGGAGGATGGATGAGGTTTCCCTGCTTACGGCGGTGGAAACCCTCATAACACCTACGCTTCGAAAAAAGTTTAAAATAAAATTCAGGTAAAAAAATAGTAATATATTTAAGTAAGGATATTGACTCAGAATGTTCTCGATTGTTGTGCGTTATTAAAGTTAATTGGAACGGTATGAAGTTAGATGAGACATAATATTACATTATATGGCATACCATATTGCCTCATTTATAAAAGTACTCCAAACCATAGCTGTTGCCTCATTTAAAAAAGTACTCCAAATATGTTAGAATGCCCCTTTAAACACAGGAGGCATTTAAAATGAGGCTAACAATGGCAGACAGAAAATCTCTGGCAAAGGTGTTTATTGAAAAATACCGGTATGCTTCCAAACGTGAGAAAATCGTAATACTCAATGAATTCATTGAATACACAAAGCACAATCGTAGCTATGCGAGCCGTGTTTTGAGAAGCTCTGCACCGGCCATGAATAATAAGATTGCTGGAACAAAAAGAAAACATGCACCTCGGTATGATGACGATGTAAAAGCAGTCCTGAAAAAGATATGGGAAACATCGGATTATCTCTGCGGCAAACGCCTGGTCTCCATCATACCGGAAATGGTGCGTAAATTCGGTGAATTCGATGAAATGGATATCAGCGATCCCATAAAAGAAAAATTACTAAAAATCAGCGCCGCAACCGTTGATCGTCTTTTATCACCCTCCAGAAAAACCTTGGGCAGACACGGCACTTCCATGACGAAAAGCACCAGGTACCTGATTGACCGCATTCCGGTAAAAACATTCGGCGAATGGAAAGAAACACCGGCCGGTTTCACCCAAGTGGACCTGGTGGCGCATAATGGCGGAAATGTCTACGGCGGCTTTTTATATACCCTCAACACAACGGATGTGAGCACCTCCTGGACCGTGTGCACCCTTGTGCAGGACAAGACCATGCCGGAGATGCTCAAAGCCCTGTCTGCGATGAAGGAAGCCTTCCCGTACCCGATACGGGGCATCCACTCCGACAATGGCTCGGAATTTATCAATGATTCGGTACTGGGGTTTGCCCGGGAAAACACTATCGTGTTCACCAGGGGCCGCCCCTACAAGAAGAATGACAATCCCCATATCGAACAAAAAAACAACAGCATCCTGAGAAGAAATACCGGGTATTTACGCTACGATAAACCTGAACACGCGGAGGTCCTGGATGAGCTCTACACGTATCTCAATCTCTATGTGAATTATTTCCAACCAACCATGATACTCGTCGAGAAGCACCGCATCGGGGCAAAAGCGATCAGGAAGTATGATAAGCCGAAGACGCCCTACCAGCGGCTGCTTGAGCGCATGGATGTTTCGGATACCGTCAAACGCAAAGTTAAAAAAATCTATGCGGGACTCAACCCGGCATCATTGAAACGGATCATCAACCATTACCAGGCGGATCTCATTCACATGGCTGCGCCAATCAGGGTCCCTATTGCCCCGGTCAGGATCAGAAGAAAAAAAGAAATGAAACACACCCTGCCTGTCTGGCGCCGGGAAATGATCGCGACAAAGCCGAATCCATTCCTTGAACGGCAGCGTATCGAGGAACTTAAAAGAGCGTCTAATCTGGTGCTGGACAAACGAAAGATAAAATCGTCGAAATAAGTATTGACTATATTTATTTTTTGTTTTCGAGTACTATTTACGATGAGTCAACAGCATACCTTTCGAGTACATTTTTTTTGAGGCAAGTCGAGTTGCATATTGCTTAGGGAAAAAATATATCATTGGCTGATATGTTAATCAGAAATTTTTATCCGGGCAAAAAATTCCCGGACAAAGTTTGTCAGCCGCGTCAGTACAAGGGCGCTGATGATTGTGTCAATTATATAAGGGACCTTTATCCCCGTGCCCTTGAAGAGCGTCAGGATGTCAACTTTATAGCACAGAATAAAGGCCAGGAGCAGTATTAAAAAATCCCTGGCCATTTCCGCAGGCGCCGGCACCCTGAGATGCTTGAAAACAGCCATGGTAAACACAGCCATAACTGACGCTTCAATTATAATCGCTACAATGAACAGGTTAAAAACATTTTGGATCAATACCTCGGCATTCATACGTATCTCCTCATATAATTAAAATGAATTAAAACTAATAATCCAGCTCATTGGATAAAATGCACACTACTGACAAGTATAATGAATTTTATATAAAAATCAAGCTATTTTAATATGAAGGTCTAGCGGGAATGGAAGAATCCTTTTTGAGGGCAGGCCGTGACTGTTCCATGGCATGATATGAGCTTCGCACTAGCGGCCCAGACAGGACCTGTTTAAAACCGCTTTTAAGGGCAAACTCCTTTATTTCAGAGAATTCATCAGGATGATAATATTTTACCACATCATATCCGGTACGTGACG
>JAHIKO010000081.1 GCA_018897535.1 Candidatus Dependentiae bacterium | reverse complement strand
GTAATGCAATATTATCTTTAGATCGCGAACTTGGTTATGTAAGCAACGCTACTATAAATAATAATAACTTAATTAGTTACAATAGCTCTGCAATAATTACAGGTCTTGAATGTTGTGAAAATAATAGTAACGCAATAGTAAGTTTAGATAAAAAACTTGGTTACGTAAGCAACGCTACAATTCAAAATGATAAACAAATATCTTGGAACTCTAATGCAATCTTACAATTAAATAACAGAATTACTAACAATAGTAATGCTATAATTACTCATGATCGCGAACTTGGTTACATAAGTAATGCTACGATCTTTAATAACAAACAAATCAGTTGGAACAGCTCTGCAATCTTAAATCTTGAAGTTGGCGCCCTCGATCAAAAAATTACTAATAATAGTAATGCAATATTATCTTTAAACTTAAAACTTAATTACGTAAGTAGTGCAACTATTGAAAACGATTTTCAAATTTCTTGGAACTCCAGTGCAATAATTCAATTAAATAACAGGATAACGAACAACTCTAATGCCATATTAAATATCAATGATAATATTAGTTATATAAGTTCTGCTACTATAAATAATAATAACTTAATTAGTTACAACAGCTCTGCAATAATTACAGGCATCAATAACAATAGTAATGCAATATTGTCTTTAGATAGAGAACTTGGTTACGTAAGTAATGCTACAGTAGAAAATAATACACAAATAAGTTGGAACTCCAGTGCAATTTTAATCAATAATAAAAACATTCATTATAATTCACAAGCGATATTAACATCATTAAATACAACCGGACTCCAAGCTCAAATAGATGCAAACAAACTTGGAATAAGATATAACTCTAATGCAATATTAACCAATTTAAATAATCAACAAGACACAATTTTAACTCAAGGCCCAATAACAACAGATATTACTCTAAGAGATAGTATTTTTGTTCATACAAATCAAAGAATATTTATTGATGGTAATGTAACAATAGATGGTAATGGTGCCGTAATAATATTTTCTAATCCTAACCATTCACAATTTGTAGTCTCAAAAGGGAAAACAGTCACTTTAAAAAATATTCAATTTTTACGTATAAATCAAAAAACATTTGATCTAAGATTTGCATTAAGATTTGATAATACAAAACCAACAAAATATGCTATCGATGACTCTCATATAATAATAGGTGAAAATGTTTTATTTGGTCTTTCAGAAAATATAACAATGTCTCAGGGATTAATAGAAATTACAAATAACACAAATAACGAAACTCAAATTTTTTCATTAAAGGGTATTGAAGGACAAAAACAATTTAGAATTGCTCCAACGGAACAATATTCCGATGCACTTTCAAAGGCAGATAATGGATTAAGTTGGTTACAAAGAAAATCCGGAATAGTAAGTAAATTAGCTTCTATATATTCAGATAGATTTACACAAAATGGAACCGTTCCGGTTCTTCTAAAATGCAATGATAATACGCTTGGTTTACAATCTATCAATTTATCCGGATTTGAACATGTATCAAAATCCGATTCAGCAAATTATCAAGGTACAATAAGTTTATTTGGCAATTCAGATATCGATATTGGAGATGAATCTTTCACCGAATTTGAAAAAAACAAAAACATACAAGAATCCTACAATATGATTTTTGTGATCCAAAATATTGGAAATAATTTAAGATTGCTAAAAGATGATATTAAATTTACAGGCAAACTACAATTTGCAGATTTTGGTGAAAATGAACTTTGTATTGATAGCGCAATAAGCGAACCAATAACGCCAAAATTAGGCTCAAACGATCCATTAAGATTAATTTCTCAAGTAAATTTTGGAACAGATTTT
The DNA here is from genome assembly GCA_018897535.1 of Candidatus Dependentiae bacterium. NCBI lineage: Bacteria > Candidatus Babelota bacterium. The sequence goes on along the minus strand of JAHIKO010000081.1, from coordinate 6,683 downwards.
GTTCAACTAAAATCAACGTATGGTCTTGCAAAATTAATATTCAATGATAAAGCGATAAGAATCAATAATGATAATAATGGTTTTAATATATATGAAAACTCATATATATATGGAAAAACAATAGAAGTTTCAGGAAGCCCTATTTCAAATGCTTATAATCCAACATCGCTTGGAAACCAACCTATTTTAGATATTGAAAAATTAATAGGTATGGACGATATAAATAATAAGCCAATAAAATCAAATTATTTTTTATACTTTGATGATAAAAATTTGGAATTAAAAACAGCTGTTAATCTAACATATGAAAAAGAATTAAATAATATTTTAAATAATTAATTGTTAAGAGGGAAATATACTTCCCTCTTAAATAACTCTTTTATACTTATAAATTAAAATTTATTTAACAACTCTTTACATATCAAAATTCATTATATTATATATATAAAAAAATGAGTAAGATCTAAAAGGAGAGTAATTTGAGGAATTATTTAAATAAAATAATAATTTTCCTATTTTTTTTTATTTGTAAAAATAACATTTTCACAACAATTAATTTTCATGGCCCTCACAGTAAAATTGTTTTAGCATACAGTAATACTAAATTTTCAGCACCAAATAGTTCAAGTATTACTGGTTGGCTTAACCAAAACCTAGTGGTTCCGGCAGGAAATGAAAATATCAAAACGTTTGATTCAACGGCATATTACTCAAATTTGGCAGAACAACAGGTACCAAATCGTATATCAAATTATCAAATTCAAGAAAAAAATATATTAAATCCGGATAATAAAACTATAGTTTTTAATGATGATATATATATTCCGGATAACACTGTATATACAATTACATCAAATGGTATACTTGATGGACAATATAAAAATTTAACTTTAGGTAAAAATTCTCAATTATTAATTGACAGTAATGTAAGCGTAACATTTAGAAATTTAATATTTAAAAATAGTTCGAATACAACAATATCACAAATTAAATGTCATGATAATTCCGGAATAATAACATTTGATAATTCAACATTATCATTTAACGATACATTTACATTTGAGCGAGGACATCTTTTTATAAATAATGATGTAAAATTTACCGGATCAGGTGAATTTATTTATAATTCAATAAATTCAAGTTATATACTACCACACTCTTCATTAAATTTTGGCCCACAATCATCTTTTTTATATGCACCATATTCTACAAACAATAATCTTTTAATATTAAGTGATAAAACATCTTGTTTAAAATTTGATTACAGTTCTCTAAAAATCACACATACGGGATTACGCTTAACACATGGTTCATTATATTTTGATAATAAAGTTACAATAAGTTCAACAGATCAAACATTTAATAATGCTTTAATTTTAGGTGATTTAAATGCCGGCTTAAATTATGACCTATCAACCCATATTCTCTCTGGAGCAAGAATATTTTTAGACGGACGAATGGTTTTATATAATACCGTTAATGAAGAAAACAGCCTAAATTTTGCATCAAGAAGCTCTTCGATAGTACTTAAAAATTCAAGATCAAAATTCTTAGTTGTAAATAATAACGGCATAAATGGTTTTTCTGAGCAATCAATCACATATGCAGACGGTAGTGATAATAGTTGGATAACTGACAACACGACATACGGTTTTGACTTAGGTGAAACGGATCCTACAACAAATTTAATTTACAATAACAGTAATGCAATAGTTTCTCAGGAAAAAGAAATTTCTTGGAACTCTAATGCCATAGTGAATCTTAATGTAGATAAATTGGGGAAAGAAATAGAAAATAACTCTAATGCTATTATTAATTTAGATTTAAAAGTCTATTATAACTCACAAGCTATAATTAATGATTATGAAATAAAACAAGATTTACAAAATCAAATAAATTATAATAATCACACATTTGCAACAACCGAAATAAAAATTACAAATAATTCAAATGCTGTTTTAAGTGATATTAATCCAATAAAATACAATTCCGACGCACTTTTAAATTCAACAAACAATATTCATTATAATTCGCAGGCAATAATAAATGATTATTCAATTAAAGACGATTTATATAATCAAATTGGAAATAACTCCAATGCAATACTTGAGGGTAATAAATATGTAACTGCAAACTCCAACGCAATATTAAGCATAGATACAACCGGTCTAGCAGATCAAATACGTCACAATTCAGATGCAATAATAAACCTTGATTCAGACGTATTACAGGAAGCAATTAAAAATAATTCTAATGCTATTATAAATTTGGATAACAATGTTCATTATAATTCTCAAGCAATTATTCATGATTACGAAATCAAAGCCGATTTTCAAAATCAAATTAGTTATAACTCAAGCGCAATACTAAACATTGATAACACAATACTGGAAGAAGAAATAAAACATAATTCAGATGCCATACTAAATCTTGACAACACAGTTTTGTTAATAAAAATAAATAACAACTCAAACGCCATTCTTTATCTTGACACCCAAATACACAATAACTCTCAAGCAATATTACACGATTATGAAATTAAAACAGATCTACAAAATCAAATAAAAAATAATTCAAATGCTATTTTAAATATACCATCACAACCACTTTTACATGAAGCCGTAAAAAACAATTCAAATGCAATAATAAAACAAGATAAAGATATAGAAAATAATTCAAACGCTATTGTAAAATTAAGCTTTGCAACGGCAGGTACATTGCAAGCTCAAATTGATGCTATAAATACTTCTCTAATTCCACTACCGGATGATGTAACCGACCTGGAACAAGATATAGCCGCGGCAAAAGCCACAGCCGAATTGGCAAAATCAACAGCTCAAGCAAATGAAACTGAAATAGCAATTTTACAGAATAGTGTTGCCTTAATAACTCTTGGTGTTAAAAATAATTCGAATGCCATAATCACACATGAATATGAAATTATTAATAATTCAAATGCTATTGTTTCATATACGCCGGAAATTCCTGTAAATACCGCGGATATAACTACAAACTCAAATGCCATAATTACCAACACCGCAAATATAGATCAGAATATGATAAACATGCGACACAATTCTAACGCTTTAATAATTCAAGACATAAAAATAAAAGCAAATTCTGCAAGCATAGTAATTTTGGCAACTAACGATTTAAATATAACAACAAGCAATTCAATTATTTTATTAACAAATGAACTACGACATATAAGCTCTGCGGCAGTAAATAATAATAATTTAGCAAAGTATAACTCAAACGCTATCATAAGCTTACCAACTCAATTTTTAGCCGATCAAATTAAATATAATTCCGACGCTATTATAAATTTAGATGCAACATTATTGCAAAAAGAAATTGAGAATAATTCAAATGCCATTATAAATCTGGATAATAATGTTCATTATAATTCTCAAGCAATTGTTCATGATTATGAAATTAAACAAGATCTTTATAAACAAGTTGAAAATAATTCAAATGCCATACTAAGTATTGATGTAAGTACACTTTCCAATCCAATAAAGTATAATTCCGATGCTATATTAAATATAAAAGTAACTCCACAAGAAACAATTTTAACACAGTCTCCAATAACAACAGATATTACATTGGAAAAAAGTGTGTTTATTCATCCCAATGAAAAAATTTTAATAAATGGCAATGTAACAATCGACGGTAATGGTGCTGTAATTATATTTGGAAATCCGGAACATTCACAATTTGTAGTAGAAAAAAATAAAACTGTCACGCTTAAAAATATACAATTATTAAGAATTAATCAAAAAACGTTTAATTTAAAATATGCACTTAGCTTTGACAATACAAAAGCAACAAAATTTTCTTTGGAAAATTCTTGTATAAGAATAGGCGAAAATGTCTTATTTGGTTTATCTGAAAATGTAACTTTGTCACAAGGCTTAATCGAAATTATAAATAATGATAATAGCCAAGCCCAAACATTTTATTTAAAAGGCATTGAGGGACAAAAAGAATTTAAATTAGCACCATCGGATAATTATGCCGATGCACTTTCAAAAGCTGATAATGGTTTAAGCTGGTTACAAAGAAAAGGTGGAAAAGTAAGTAAATTAATTCCAAATTATAGCGATATGTTCACTCAAAATGCAACAATTCCCGTTTTACTAAAATGCAATGATAATACATTTGCCATGCAAAATATAATTTTTTCAGGTTTTGAACATATAACAAAAATAAATTCTATAAATTATTTAGGTGCTACAGCGTTGCTGGGTGAAACAAACATCAGTATTGGCGATGATACTTTTACTGAATTTGAAAAAAATAAAAACATACAAGAAACATATGATATGAATTTTATCGTTCAGGATATCAATAATAAATTAATATTAATAAAAGATGATCTTAAATTTACAGGACAGTTAAATTTTTCAGATTTTGGCGAAAATGAATTATATATTCAATCCGCTTTAACTGAAAAAATCGCGCCTAAACTTGGATCAAATGATTTTTCAAGAACAATACCCCAAATAAATTTTGGAACAAATTTTATGAATATTAATTCGACTTTTGGTACAGCAAAACTAATTTTTAACGATAAAGAAATAAGAATTAATAACGCAATAAATGGTTTTGTTGCTTATGAAAATTCAATACTTTCCGGAAATACAATAGAGATAACAGGTGACCCAATTCATAATATGTATAATACAAATATTAACGAGAAAAATTTCATGCTTAATATCGATAAATTAATTGGATTAAATGATATAAATAATAAACCAATAGTTACAGAAAATTATTTATATGAAATAAAGCAAAGATATGCTTTAGATGTAATTTATGATCAAGAATTAAGTAATTTTTCAAAAATAAAACAGTAAAAAAAAGGGAGCAAATTTTGAATTATAGAATTTTTAACAAAATAATATTTTTTATAGTTTTATTTTTTTTATTTTTAACAAACAATATTTATTCAACAATTAAATTTTATACACCATATTCTTCAATCGTTTTAAATAGCGAATTTTCAAAATTTGCAGTACCAAACACATCAACAATTAACGGTTGGTACAACCAAAATTTAATTCGAGAGAACTGGAAAACCAATTTAAAATATTTTGATTTTGATGATACATTAAATCAATATAATGCACCGTCTGAAAAATTTAATAATTTTATATATAACGATCTTATTAATAAAACAAATTCACTGAATATAAATAACAAAATTTTATTTTTTGATACCGACATTTCCATTCCCGACAATACTATATTTACACTTACATCAAATGGTGTTATTGACGGCTGTTATAAAAATTTAATTTTAGGTAAAAATTCTCAGATTTTATTAGATAATAATGTAAGTGTGACTTTCAAAAACATAATATTTAAAAATAATTCAAACACAATAAGACCAACAATAAAATGTAATAATAACTCGGGAATAATAACCATTGATAATTCTACATTTTCATTTAATGAGACATTCACTTTTGAACGCGGGCATATGTTTATAAACAATGAAGTAAATTTTACTGGCACATCTGAATTCATTTATAATTCAATAAATACCAGTTATATTTTACCGCATTCTTCACTAAATTTTAAACCTCAAACAACTTTTTTATATGCTCCATATTCTACAAATAATAATTTGATAATTATGAACGACAAGAGCTCTTGTTTAAAATTTGACAATAGCTCTTTAAAAATGACACATACGGGATTACGCTTAACACATGGTTCATTATATTTTGATAATAAAGTAACAATAAGTTCTACACATGAAACTTTTAATAATGCATTAATATTTGGCAATCTAACACTTGGGGCTGATTATGATTTATCTACATATATTTTATCAGGCTCAAGGATTAATCTTGATGGTAGAATTGTTTTAGAAAACACGCTGAATAATCAAAACAGTTTGGATTTTGCATCAAGAAATAGCTCTATAATATTGGCAAATTCAAGATCCAAGTTAAAAATTACAAATAACGAAGGTATTTATGGTTATCCAGAACAATCAATTATAAAAACAGATGGAAATAATAATACATGGATATCAGATAACACTATTTATGGTTTTGACTCAGGAGAAATCGACCCGGTAACATATTTAGTTTATAACAACAGCAACGCGATAGTAACACAAAGTAATAGAATCCGCTGGAATTCTAATGCCATAATAAACAATGATTTATTAGATTATGAACAACAAATAATATACAATTCTAATGCCATAATAAATCTTGAGCCCAAAATTATTAATAATTCAAATGCCATAATACACGACTATGAAATTAAAACCGATTTACAAGACCAAATTAGACATAATTCCGATGCGATTATAAATAATAATAAAAATATAAATCATAATTCCAATGCAATTATAAATCAAAACAATCAAATCAATAATAATTCCAATACAATTATCAACAATAATTACAATATTCATTACAATTCTCAGGCCATATTGCACGATTATGAAATAAAAACAGATCTACAAAATCAAATAAATTATAATTCCGATGCCATATTGAACAATAATAAAATGATAAATTGGAATTCAGATGTAATACTCAATATACAAACTGCTGAGCTTCAAAATGCTATAAAATATAATTCCGATGCCATTATCAATCAAGAATCTGCGACATTGCTTCAAGATATAAAAAATAATTCAAATGCCATAATAAATATTG
>JAHIKO010000080.1 GCA_018897535.1 Candidatus Dependentiae bacterium | reverse complement strand
TGCATTTGAGTTTGTTCTTATATTAGTTACATTTGTATTTATTCTTACATTTTGACTTACTATTGCATTACTGTTTTGCTTCGTTAATCTAAAGTCTGTAATTATTGTGTTCGAATTATTCTTTATCTCATTCTTAGCAAATACTATTGCATTAGAATTATATCTAATTCGCTTATCTTGAGTTACAATCGCATTTGAATTATATCTAATTCGCTTATCTTGTGTAACAATTGCATTGGAGTTTGTTCTTATATTAGTTACGTTTGTATTTATTCTTACATTTTGACTTACTATTGCATTGCTGTTTTGTTTCGTTAATCTAAAATCCGTAATTATTGTGTTCGAATTATTCTTTATCTCATTCTTAGCAAATAATATTGCATTCGAATTATATCTAATTCGCTTATCTTGTGTAACAATTGCATTTGAGTTTGTTCTTATATTAGTTACATTTGTATTTATTCTTACATTTTGACTTACTATTGCATTACTGTTTTGCTTCGTTAATCTAAAATCCGTAATTATTGTATTCGAATTATTCTTTATCTCATTTTTAGCAAATAATATTGCATTCGAATTGTATCTAATTCGCTTATCGTGCGTTACTATTGCATTAGAATTATATCTAATTCGCTTATCTTGAGTCACAACAGCTTGTGAATTATATCTAATTTTTTCAATCAGGCCTTCGCCTCTGGCTGCATAGCTTATAGTACCGCTCGAAACAAGCGAAAGATATTTACCAACAGTTCCACTACCAAAACGAATTTTACCTTCATTTCCGGTTCCATCATAAGCAGCAGGATCAAGCCATAAAGTCAAGCCATCAACAGTCAAAGATGCATTTGTGTCAAAATTCCAATTATAATTTTTTGTAATTACTGTAGTTGGACCATCAACATAAAATCCACCCTGTCTTGTATAAAATCTATCTTCAAGTTCTATTACTACATTTGAAAGATTAACCGTACCGGCATCATTTTGAAAATCAATCCAACCTTTATTTATTCCAAGGCCTTTTATAACACAATCCGTTATATTTAAAGTTGCATTATTTCTAACATATATTGTTCCACCGGATGTAAGATCTAAAATATTACCCTCACCTCTTATGGTTTGAGTTCCCCAAACATTCCAAGTTCCGGAGAGAATAGTTTTACTATTCAAATTCCAATCCGTTCCATTATAAATATCAAGAGTATGTGTAAGATTTAAAGAACTTTTTCCACCAATTTTTAAACTATTTCCTTGAAGATCAATAATTCCGGAACCGGTAATAACTCTATCATCTGCCATGTGTAAATCTGAATCAAGATTAATTCTGCCGTTTCTAAGTTCAATATCAGAATTAAGAACATTTTGAATGCCAATATTTAACACAGAATTTTGATTTTCCAATCTTATTGCATCGGTATTACTAAATATTGGCTGGCCTTGCAACTTATTTCCTGAACCTACAACATTTATTTTTTCAGAAACCGTTCCGGCTTCACTTTTAAATGTTTTATTTCCATCCAAAATTATTTTTCTGGTTGCTGTTGGACTATATTTTCCAATAATTTTATTTTCAGTACTATTTTCTTCAAAAATACCATTATCAAAAATAATATTTTGACCCAAAATAGTACTTCCGGATTTTTTTTCCAAGCTGCCGGTCCAAGAAGAAATTGGGTTATTAACATTAAATTTAGCGCCATTATTTAATGTTATTTTTGAACCCTTACTGGAAAAATTTAATCCTGAAAATATATTATTAATTGATAAAAAAATGAGAAATACAAAAGATTTAAATTTACTCATCTTCTCTCTTTTTTAAAAAATATTCATTACTCTTTTAAATATTCTACAAATATTTTAATCATTAAACAAATAAAAGAATTGAAATTAAAAATCAACAAAATATAAATTTGATTATTTAATAATTATTTAAACACTATATCCTTAATATCTTAAAATATATATTACTTACACCGGAATAAGAGTTTTAAATTTCAATAGGCCCATATAAATCTAAATTCGCGGAAGCCAAAATATTCAAAGTTAAATCAGAATTAAAAACTATAGATTCTGATAAAGCAATACCTAATGCACTAATTGTTACTTTATTATCCAAAAACAAAGATCCTGCAGATAATCTTAACCCTGTGTTTGTTGATAATAAAGTTGTACCATCCAAATATAAACCCGAACTAACATCGGTCATGTAAATTAAATCTTTATTATTTCTTTTTGGAGCATAACTAAAAGTAAGATTTTGCGATAAATACAATCTAGAGTCACTATTAATCGTACTTGTTTGTCTTGAAGCATATGTAAAAAAATTTGTCCCACTGATAATAACGTCTTTATCAAATAAAATAGATCCCTGATCGAATAAATAATTACTGGTCAAAGTAAGAACACAATTTTGCACGATTAAAGAAGAATTATCAGATAAACATTTTAAATTTTGTTTGGATAAACCATAAATCTCTGCATTTTTAATAGTCAAACTTGATCCGGCGCCAATATTAATTATTCCACTTGTATCAAGATTAATTCTGTTTCCATTACCATTTATTGAACAACTGTTAAAAAAATTTGCAGTCATTTTAATATTTAAATCGGAATTTAATATCAAATCAGTATCATAAAAATCCAAATCCCTTTTTGTGATTCCATATACACGAACATAGTCTCCCTGATCTCCGGTTGCCAAATAATTTTCACCATGAGCCCATTTTGCACAATAAACATCTGATGGAACCTCAAAGCCAGCTAAAAGCAACAATTGATTATTATAACTATTAAAATAATAAGTCTTTAAATCATTTCCGGCTTGATCATCTCTCCCTGAAACCAAATAATTGCCATTATTACTCCAATTTACCGAATAAATAGTATAAATTTCTCCAACATATGCAGATGTGACATCGGTTAATGAACCGGATGCAAATCTGTAAAGACGTAATCGCTCAGTTGTCGCAGACAATCCAACGGCAATTAAATCACTATTAGGTCTCCAATCAACCGTTTGAATAACAGATCCTGGTGAAACTGCCACATTTTGAGTTAATGATGTAGCGCCATTATAATATAAGACTCTTAATGAATTTGTTGCTGTTGATCCATCACCCACTACAATATATTGTCCGGTACTATCCCAAGAAATAGCATCTCTTGCTGCAGTACCAAATCCTGTTAAAAGTAATGAAGCTTGCAATGTAATTGTTCCTGCTGAAAAAGAATAAACGCGAACATAGTCATTAGATTGTGATATAGCCAAATAATTCCCATCACGACTCCACGCAACCGCGCGAACACCGGTACCAATTTCAGCACCTGATGTTTGAGATAATGTAGTGCCATTCCAGCTATAAATTCTTACCTCAAAACCAGTTATTGCAGCCTGAATTCCAATCGCCAAGTAATATTGGCTGGGATGCCACGCTACCGTGTTAACATCGTTTGCAAAAAGCAAAGATGATAAAAGATTTAAACTTGAACCATCAAAGCCTAAAATTCTTAAATTATTTCCAGTACCAGAATCTCGCGTTTTTTCACCTATTTCTTTCCATTTATCATCCACGGGCCGAACTAATGTTTGAATCCAAATCTGTTCCCCG
>JAHIKO010000079.1 GCA_018897535.1 Candidatus Dependentiae bacterium | reverse complement strand
GCTAAAGAGATTGCTAACTTAATTAGTTAAACCTAAAAAGTGGATGCCTAATTCTGAATTTTTTAGTAGCTGCAAACTGAAGCTCGCGTTGTAATATATAGATCCTGCGGTCAAAGCCGCGGGAAGACGAATGCATATTTCGTCTGAGCGGAACTTGATTGCATACTGGGCGTCGCCCCGTGGCGCGTTTCTTAGCGACCGCGGGGTCCACACAAACAAATCGGATAAAACTCTACCCCCCCCCTAACTAGTCAAACGTTAACAGCGTTAGCAATAAGATTTTTTTAGGGTAATAGATTACTGTTAATTTTGTCTATATCTATTTGACATAACCCATTTTTTTGGTATATAGTGGCAAAAAGTGGTGGATAGTGGAATAAAGTGGAGTAATGGGCGTGATGTTTAGAGGGATCAACGCAATTAATTTAGACAGCAAGGGTCGGATTAGTATGCCGGCCAGGTACCGTGCTGCGATCGAAAGTGAATCTAAGGGTCAGTTAGTTATTACTATCGATACTGAAGAGCGTTGTTTACTTTTATACCCATTACCAACCTGGGAAGAGATTGAAAAAAAGATCGAAAGTTTACCCAGTTTTAACCAGGTAACCAGACGTATCCAAAGGCTTTTAATTGGTCATGCTACTGAGCTTGAGATGGATGGTAATGGTAGATTGTTGTTGCCACCATTATTAAGAGAATATGCCTCAATTAATAAGCAATTGGTATTGGTCGGACAAGGTAAAAAATTTGAGTTGTGGGATAAAAATGTTTGGGGCGAAGGACGCAATAAATGGCTGAATGAAGGTATTGGTGATAATGATACTTTACCGCCAGAGTTGCAGTTGTTGTCATTGTAAATGATGAAAAAAAGAGGATCACCGGGAGCAAGTAGTAAAGCATCATTTGTGGTAGGTGAAGGTAATGGTCATTTTGCTCATCAACCAGTTTTAGTTAATGAGGTTATAGATGGCTTGATAGTTGATAAAAACGGAATTTATGTAGATGCAACTTTTGGTCGCGGTGGTCACTCTCAAGAGATTTTGAAATCTCTGGGTGAAAAAGGCGTATTAGTTTGTGTAGATAAGGATCAAGAAGCGATTGAGATTGCACATCAGCTTAAAGATCCTAGAGTAATAGTGAGACAAGGTTCATTTACTAAGCTTTTAGCGTGGTTTGGCGGTTTAGATTACTTGGGTAAGGTTAGTGGTATCTTAGTTGATTTGGGTGTTTCTTCACCGCAGCTTGATGATCCACAGCGTGGATTTAGTTTTATGCGCGATGGTCCATTAGATATGAGGATGGATCAAAGTCAGTTGCTCACCGCAGCTAGTTGGTTGCAAGCGGCGCAAGAGGAAGAAATTAGTAGAGTTTTAAAGGAATATGGTGAAGAGAAATTTAGTAGAAGGATAGCAAAGAATATTGTTGCTGAGCGCAAGATTCAACCGATTACTACCACAGGTAGATTGGCTGAAATTGTGAGTGTGGCTCATCCCAGATGGGAGGAACACAAGCATCCAGCTACTAGGACTTTTCAGGCGATTAGAATATTGATTAATAATGAGCTTACGGAGCTGAAAGAGTTTTTAGATCAGTCCTTAAAGATGCTCAAAGTTGGTGGTCGTTTAGCGGTGATTAGTTTTCATTCGCTAGAAGATCGAATAGTAAAAAATTTTATTAAAGAGCAGCAAAGTGGTGGGATACCTAAATGGGTGCCTGTATGTGATAGGGAACTTTCAAGGTGTCTTGGAGCAGTGGGTCGAGCTATTAGGGCAACTGAGCAAGAGGTTGCAAGTAACCCTCGTTCCAGAAGCGCCGTGTTAAGGATAATGGAGAAATTAAAATGAATGCAGTAGCAAGAGTAGCATTAGCAGAAAATACATTTACCAAGGGTGTCTCTCTTAGTTTTAGTCTTTCAGAGCTAAGAATGCTCTTTTTAATGATTTTGTGTTTGGTCTCAGCTTTGGGTGTGATCTATGTTAAAGATCTCAATCGTCGTTTGTCGATTAATAATCAGAAGGTAAGAGTAGAAACTGAGTACTTGCAATCAGAAAGTAATAAGTTGTTGTTAGAACATAGTGCTTGGGGAGCGCAGTCTAGAGTTCAGCAGGTAGCACAACACCAGCTTGCGATGCAGATACCTCTATCTTCAGAAGTAGTAATGATCAAAATATAGTTTATGCGAGAGCAAGTCGAATATGAGTGGCGACTTTGGTCGTTAATTGTAGTTTTATTTCTGATCGTTTTGGGGTTGGTTGGGC
>JAHIKO010000078.1 GCA_018897535.1 Candidatus Dependentiae bacterium | reverse complement strand
TAAGAGCTTCAGTGCTACGCGGGGATGCGCCAGAGCTATTTCGTTCATGTTTCTTATAATATGCGCGGTCTCTGCAGCCTTGCTTTTTAAAAATTTCAACCGCGCGGGAGTATTAAAGAAAAGATTTTTAACCTCAACCGTTGTCCCTACACCCCGGGCAGATTCATTTACACTTTTAATTACGCCTGCTTCTAAAGCAATACTGTGCGCGGAATCCTGCGATTGAGTGCGGGAAAATATTTTCATAAAACTTACAGCACAAATACTTGAGAGAGCTTCGCCCCGGAAACCCAGAGTAGTAATATTCATCAGGTCTGAGTTTTTTTCTATCTTACTTGTCGCGTGGCGCAAAGTAGCCATATTCAGGTCATCGGCATTCATACCCTCACCGTCATCAATCACCTTGATCAGGCTTCGCCCCGCGTCTTCTATCGCTACTTCGATATTAGCGCTTCTCGCGTCAAGGGCATTTTCGAGGAGTTCTTTTACCACTGATGCCGGCCTTTCCACAACCTCACCCGCGGCGATTTTATCGGCTAAATGTTTAGGAAGGATTTTTATTCTGTTCATATTATTCCTCTTTTTTGAGGCTGTCTTTCCATTCGTTAATAAGATTTAACGCGTCTATCGGGCTTAAATTATTTACATCAAGCCCTCTGATGCGGGCAATCAAGGGATTTTCCCTGCTTTGAAACAATTCCGGCTGCGTTTCTCTCCTGCCTGTTTTTTTTATATCGGATTTCACCAGGCTGGGTATACCCTCTTCTGACATGCTGTTTATTTCCAGGTTGCTCAATATTTCCCGCGCCCGGCTGATTACTTTCTGCGGCAATCCGGCAAGCCGGGCAACATGAATACCATATGAATGGTCTGATGAGCCTCTGATCAGCTTATACAAAAAAATTACTTCCTCGTTCCATTCTCTAACAGAAACGTTAAAGTTCTTCACTCCCTTAAACAGAAGTTCCATTTCCGTTAGTTCATGGTAATGTGTGGCAAAAAGTGTTTTTGGCCTCATCCCGGTGTTTTCCAGCAGATATTCCGCTGTTGCCCAGGCAATACTCAATCCGTCAAAAGTACTTGTCCCCCGCCCTATTTCATCAAGGATTATCATGCTTCTTGGGGTCGCGTTATTTAAAATATTCGCTGTTTCGCTCATTTCCATCATAAAAGTACTCATCCCGGCGCTGATATCATCTGCCGCGCCGACACGGGTAAAAATTTTATCCACAATGCCTATGCGTGCCGATTTCACCGGGACAAAACTGCCTATTTGCGCCATGATAATAATCAACGCTACCTGGCGTATATAAGTAGATTTACCGGCCATATTCGGGCCAGTGATAATAAGCACCTGATTATCAGCAGCGTCCAGATAAGCAGGATTAGGGATATACTTATTCGCGCCAAGCATATTTTCCAGAACAGGATGCCTCCCCTCCTTAATATCAATTGTCAGATCATTATCTATAACCGGGCGGATATAATTATTACGCGCGGCCGCCTCAGCAAGGCTGTTCAAAACATCAAGCCTGGCAATAAGCAATGCTGTCTTCTGTATCTGGGTAAGGCTTTGCATAATTTTCGCGCAGATATCCAAAAACAGGCGGTATTCAAGATCCACCATCTTCTCCTGGGCAGTAATAATTTTTTCTTCCTGTTCTTTTAAAGCAGGAGTAATAAACCGCTCCGCGTTTACCAGGGTTTGTTTTCGCATATAATCAACAGGGACCGCGTGCAGGTTGGCCTTGCTCACTTCTATATAATAGCCGAAGACCCTGTTGTATCTTATTTTAAGAGAAGATATCCCTGTACGCTTGATTTCCTCACGCTGCAGCTTTGCTATCCACTCCTTACCTCCTTGGGTAATATATTTAAGATCGTCGAGTTCGCTGTTAAAACCCTCTTTGATCATCCTGCCTTCGCGTACTGAAAGAGGAGCATCAGGACAAAGCGCCTTATCTAATAACTGAACCAGCTCCTTTTGCTCATCCAAGTTAAGGCAAATATCAACTATCATCTCTGTTTCACTTGATTCCAGCAGCCGCTTAATCCGCGGGATAATTTTTAATGACTCATTTAGATTAAGAACATCCCTCGCGTTGGCAGCCCCCAGGCTTATTCTCCCGAGCAGACGTTCTATATCCGCAATATTTTTCAACGCATCTTTCAGGTTTGTTCTCAAAACCTGATCTTTCTTTATCTGCTCAACGGCATCAAGCCGTTTATTGATTTCTTCTATATCAAGCAGCGGCTGCTGAATCCATTGCAGAAGAAGGCGGTTACCCATAGCTGAATTCGTAAAATTCAATTCGTTTAACAAAGTTCCCTTTTTCTCCCCTCTCATCGATCGGACAAGTTCCAGATTACGCTGGGCAATACCGTCAAGAACCATGACCTTATTTAAAGAGTACGGCGTGATTTTGTTGATATGCTTAATTTCCGTTTTTTGCGTATTTTCCAGATAAGATAATGCCGCTCCGGCAGCAGTTATTCCAGAATTCATATTTTGGCAGCCAAAGCCCCTGAGGTCCTGAGTCTTAAAGTGATTGATCAGCTTTTCATACGCATAGGAAAAATCAAATGCCCAGTCTTCAACTTCACTTACCAGGGCATTTATATTTCTTTGTTTCAACTTATCCCTCAGGCCAGTATCATCTTTTAAGTTTGAACACAGCAGCAGTTCCGCGGGCTGCAAACGGCCAAGCTCACTCAACATTTTTTCCTCTGAGTGCAGCTGCGTAATTTTAAATTCACCTGTAGATAAGTCTACGGCAGCCAGCCCATATTCGCCTTGCGCCTGCTTATGGACGCAGACAAGATAATTGTTGTGGTTAGACTCCAGGATATTCTCATCTATTAATGTCCCCGGGGTAATAACCCGGACGATCTGTCTTTTGACTATTCCCTTCGCGCTTTTTGGATCTCCTATTTGCTCGCATATAGCTACTTTATGTTCTGCCTTTATCAAGCGGGCGATATAATTATCTGAGGCGTGGTAAGGGATCCCGCACATAGGTACCCGGCTGTTCTTACCTGTTCCTCGGGATGTAAGGGCAAGGCCTAAGATAGCAGAGGCAATCTTAGCGTCATCAAAAAACATTTCGTAAAAATCTCCCAGCCGGAAAAACAGTATCGCGTCTGTATGGTCTCGCTTAATCTGCAGATACTGATTCATCATCGGTGTTAGA
Organism: Candidatus Dependentiae bacterium; assembly: GCA_018897535.1. NCBI lineage: Bacteria > Candidatus Babelota bacterium. The sequence goes on along the minus strand of JAHIKO010000078.1, from coordinate 6 downwards.
TCATTT
>JAHIKO010000077.1 GCA_018897535.1 Candidatus Dependentiae bacterium | reverse complement strand
TGAGGAATGTACGATGTAACCAACCTCCGCATCTATTTTCGAACGTTTGATAACCCGCAGATTCGCTTCATCAATCTCTGCGCTTTTGATTTTACCTGCGCAACACCTGTGAAAGTATTTAACCTAAATTCTTTGGTATCAGGGGACGTCGCTAACGCGTTTATTGATTACACACAAACGGCAAATCGAGATCTGATAGGAAAGGCTTTTGGCAAAACCCCTTACATTTTTCTGACGGGTTTGGATATGAAACTTATTTTGTACTTGATTAAAAACAGTTTTAAGAGACTGCCCAAGGTTCCGGATGAGGAATTAGATACCTTGTCAAGATATCCGGATACGACTGTATGTGAGGTGGAAGAAAAGTAAAAAAGAACGTAACTACTCAGCGAAGTCTGTTGACTGTATATAATTCGCCCATCATGGTTTGACTGTATCCAACGCCGCGCGGACTTTGGCGGCCATGTCTTTTTTTGGAAAAGGTTTCTGGATAAAATTGACCCCCTCGTCCAGCACCCCCCGGTGGGCAATCACGTCGCTCGTGTATCCGGACATGAAAAGAACTTTAAGACCGGGGTAGAGGGCCAGCATCCGTTCAGCCAATTCCCGGCCGTTCATTTCAGGCATGACCACGTCGGTGATGAGCAAGTGAATGCTGTCCGCATGTTCTTTTGCCAAACCCATGGCTTTACCAGGGGTTTTGGCGGTCAGTACGCTGTATCCGAGATCCTTTAGGATTCTATTGGCCAGTTGCAAAATCGAAGCTTCATCCTCCACCACCAGAACGGTTTCGCCACGCCCCCTGGGAATTTCCTCTGTGGTTTCCTCGCTCATCTCTTCGTTGTCGCCCGCATGACGCGGAAGATAAATCCTAAAGGTCGTGCCTTTTCCGATTTCGCTGTAAACATTGATAAAACCTTTGTTCTGTTTGACGATGCCGTAGACTGTGGCCAGTCCCAAACCGGTTCCCCGCCCCACACCCTTGGTGGTGAAAAACGGTTCGAAAAGCTTACCCAGAGTCTCTTTATCCATGCCGCTGCCATTGTCGCTAACGGCCAACAGAACAAAATCCCCGGGAATAAAGCCTGCGTGATCGTCGCAATAGGCCGCGTCAAGGGTCACCTTGTCCGTTTCGATGGTGACTTTGCCCACGCCGGCGATGGCGTCCCGGGCGTTGACGCACAGGTTGACCAGGATCTGGTCGAGCTGGGAGGGATCTATCTTGACCGCCCACAGGTTTGCTCTGGGATTCCAGGATAGATCGATGTCTTCGCCGATGAGTTGCCGCAGCAACTTGAACATCGCCTCCAAGGTTTCGTTTAAAGCGAGTACCTTGGGGGCAACAATCTGCTTGCGCGCAAAGGCCAGTAGTTGGCGGGTAATATCTGCGGAACGCTTGGCGGCAGCCAGGATTTCCATCAGGTCGGCATGCAGCGGATCATTGGGGCCCACCTTGTCCAGAGCCAGTTCCGTGTAACCCAGGATCACGCTGAGGATGTTGTTGTAATCGTGAGCCACTCCGCTGGCCAGCCGCCCAACGGATTCCATTTTCTGCGCCTGAATAAGCTGTGCCTGAAGGTTTATACGCTCGGTGATGTCATCAATGGCGTGGACTGCCCCGGTCAGATTTCCTGCTTCATCCAGAATCGGGTCAACCGTAATCTGGAGCCAACGCTCGTCTGCTTGGAAGGCAATGCTTTTTCTCTGACAGTCGTTCTTCATGGACGTCATAGGACATTCTGGGATTGGTTTATTCGCACCATGCATCCATTCCCAGCAATGCCTGCCGATAATCTCATCCTGTGTTTTATTAAAAAGTTTTTCTGTGGCTTTGTTGCATCGAAGGATACGACAGTCCAAGTCCAGAAGGAATACTGAACTGGAGATGGCATCAAAAGTGCTCTCCCACTGCGAAGCCATTAAAACCGCCTCGGCCTCAACATCCTTGAGCCGGAGAAGGGATTTTATGGTTGCAATGAGCACCAGCGGCTCAACCGGTTGTGTAAGGTAACCGTCGGCACCGCCTTCCAAGCCCTTTACTTTTGCAGCAGTGTCCGTAAAGGTTGCGGAAAGATGAAGGACAGGGAGCAACTTTGATGAAGGTTCTTCCTTGATCCCCCTGCACACCTCAAAGCCGTCTATATCAGGCAGGTTGATGTCGAGGATGACCAGGTCCGGCTTTTCTTCTTTGACCTTTCTCAGGGCCTCTTCGCCGGTTTCCGCCTCGATAACGGTGAACCCGGCCATGGTCAGGATTCTCGTCGTAGCATACCGTCCTGCGTCATAATCGTCCACATTTAAGAGGAGCGGCTTTTTATTGTGCATATGGAATGCTACATTAGCTTATTCAATCGGTTGATCCGAAATATAATCCGATCGATAAAATATGCTATCGG
>JAHIKO010000076.1 GCA_018897535.1 Candidatus Dependentiae bacterium | reverse complement strand
TGCCGGTACCGGTAATGAATTGTATATTTATAACTTTAATGGATCAATATTATCTTTGGGTACAAGTGTTGGTTTTACAGCCGCTGTTAATTGTGTTCGTTGGCATCCAAGCCAAAATTATTTTGCATTTGGACCGTCAGCAGCTATAACTGGTAATGAGCTTAGAATTTATAGTTGGGATGGAACAACATTGACACAAACTGGTGGTATTAGTTTTGCAACGGGAGTTGCTAGTGTAAGTTGGAGTAAAGATGGCAATTATTTATCTGCTGCAACTACTACCATGTTATATGTATATTCTTTTTCTGCAGGAGTAATAACTCTTGTTACAAGTATTTCTTTTTCCGGTAGTGGAACGGCTTCAGTTAGCGCCCTCGATTGGTCCACAGATGGCTCTTATATTGTTTTGGGTACTAATGGAGTAGGTTCTTCATTAAATGTTTATTCATTTAATGGATCAACATTAAGTCTCAATTCATCTATTTCCGGAATTTCTGTTCGATCTGTTTCTTGGAAGCAAAATGAAAATTTAATTGCGGTCGGATTAGATGGATCAACTGAAAATTTAAGAATTTATGAGCATGCGTCTGGTTTATTATCAGAAAAAATTGCATCCAGAATTGGTTTAACTGCAACCTGTTATGCTGCTCGATGGATTAATGGTAGCGATTATCTGGTACTTGGTCTTGCAACCGGGTTGGGTTATGAATTTGGTACGTTGTATGTATCGCCTGCATCATATAAAATTTATCCTGTCGTTATTTTTTCTACCGGTACAACTGTGCTTGATGCTATGCCGTCAAATAACGGGCAATATCTTTTAAATGCAATGGGATCTTCAATTAATTTGTATCGTATAAACGGCTCTGATTTATATTTTTATGATACAAGTTTGATATTGAATTCGGATTCCGTTATTTCGCAAAATTTTAATATGTATGGTAATTGTAAAATTGATGCCAGGGGTAATATTTTGGATTTACAGACCGGCCAAATTCAAGTTGGTGAAAATAGTAATTTAAAAATTAAAAATGCAAAAATTTCAGGCTTATATTCTACACGGCTAAAAAATATAGCAAATTCATCTTCTATAACGTTGCAAAATTGTGAGATGGATTTATATGGCGATTACACTTTTGATGCTGGTAGTTTACTAATTAAAAGTGATGTTGTTATTTCAGGAACCAATGCATTAAATTATACTTCGAGATTTACATGTAGCATTGATAAAAATTCAAGCTTATCTATAAATAATGGAGCTAAATTTAATTATGCACCTAGTGCAGCCAGAAATAATTTAATTTATATGTACGATAAAAGTTCTGTTTTATATTTAAATAATTGTACTTTTTCTACAACAACTACTGGAATATTACTAACAAATGGTACATTAATTTTGGATAATAATGTTAGTTTAAGTTGTGCCGGGTTAGCTTCAAGTGAAAGTATAAAATTTGGTTCCGGAGTTGTAACTCATGATTTAAATGTAATTTTAGATTCGGCATTAAATTTGAATATTTATGGAGGCTTTGAATATAATAATGTCTCTTAAATTAAAAAAGTTTTTATATTTTTTGTTTTTTATAAAAAATATTTTTGGGGCAAGCGTTACTGTTGGCTCCGATACGGCAGTTGCAGCTCCTCAAGCGACTATAACTTTTGACGGTGCCGATAATAAAATTGCAACATATGCATTAATGGATGGTGGTTTTTATTTTTTAGATGCAGTTACATCTTGCTCCTGTTATTCAGTTTATCCAATAAAAACAGTTATGAGTCTTTCCGGTGGAAAACTTTTTTTATTTAAAGATTTATATTTATCTGACAAGGGATGTTTTCGTGCCAATGGCTTTATAGATGGTCAAAATAATAGCATAATTGTTTCAAATAAATTGGCTAAAATTCAGGATTATACTGTTTCATATGTAGTTAATCAACAACCAAATACTATTACTTGTTCAGAAGATGGAGCGTATTTTTTTTTAGGAACAAATCAAGATCTTACCCTTTCCTCATTTACGGCATATACATATGATGGAACTTCAATATCGTTTGCAGGAAATTATGTTAGTGGATTACCAAATGTTTATAGCATAAGAATTAGACCGCCAGGTCTTTATTCCGGACTATATCATATATTAATGGGTGAAAATGATGGTGGTGCCGGTTATTATGAATTAAGAATTTTATCGTTTAATCCTGCGACAAGTGCAGTAGCTTTAGTTTCAGGCAGGCAGTATACGCCACAGTCATGCAGATCTGTTGCATGGTATTATAATGGTTTATATGCAGCATTTGGAGCTGATGCTTCTGTTGTACGAGTAATTAATGTTCCAATCAGCGGGGATATTTCTGGATCTACGGAAATTAATGCTTCCGGAGGAGCAACGACTGCAACTACATTTGCAAGAGATGCACTTTCTTGGTCTAATATACATAGTAAAAATAATTTGGCAGCAGGTTTTGATACTACTGTGGAAGTTTATACATTTAATGGAAGCAGTTCTTTGACTTATGCTGCCAGGTCGAATATTGGGCAGACCGTTTCTCATTTATCTTGGAATCCGACAAATCAGTATATAGCTGTTGGGTTGTCATCCGGATCTGATAGATTAAGAATATATGATTTTTCTTATACAACATCTACTTTAACTGAAATTGTTTCTGCTCGTACTGGAGAGGCCAATACGGTAAGTATGTTTGCATGGTCTCCGGATGGTAACCATTTGGCAGTAGCTTTAGCTGATACATTAAATGATAATGTTAAAATTTATAGTATAGATAAAGATTCCGGTAATTTAACATTGGAAAGATCTTTTTATGTTATTGATTCGGCAACAGCTATAAAATGGTCCCCGGATGGTTCTTATTTGGCTATTGGATCGGAAAATACTGCTACCGGTACCGATTTTTATGTAAATGTTTTTAATTTTTTAAACTTAAAATCAATCATATTTAAAGATGCGAATATTTATTTTATGGGTGATTTTGAAATAAATCAGTCGTTGGTGTTTATTGGAAATTGTTCTATAAATTCCAATAAGGGAAATTTAAGATTATGTAATGGCGGATCTATATCGATAAGTTCATTTAGTAATTTGCTTATTAATAATTGTACTATTTCCGGATTGTCCGATAAAAATTTAGCTTGCTATGATGATACTGGTATTTTAAGACTTGAGAATTCAAATTTTTATGTTGATGCAGATTATGAATTTTCATATGGTCAAATTATTTTTAATTCGGATGTAGTATTTTCAGGAACAGATAAATTTATTTATAGCTCAAGAGTAACCAGTACCATAAATTCTGATTCTTTAGTCTATTTTTCAAATGGAATGACTTTTAGTTATGCTCCAAAAAATAACAATAAAAATTTAATTTATATGCAAGATGAAAGTTCAAAAATATTTTTTGATGGAGCAAGTTTGATTACAACATCAACAGGACTTAGATTTAAAAACGGCACTTTAATTATGGATAATGGAGTAACTTTTAGCAGTGCCGGTACTGCTTTATCTGAAGCAATAATATTTGGCGATGGTATAAGTTCAAACGATTTAAATATTAATATTTTAGCTGATAATAATTTTAAAATTTATGGTGCTTTTTCTTATGAAAATAGTTATTAAATTATTTTTTTTACAGTTATTTTTTTTGAAAATTATATATTCGGCAAGCGTTACATTGGGCTCGGATACAACATCCGGTGCAGCAATTGCATATACACAATTGGACGGCGCAGAAAATAAAATTGCAAACTATGGGCTTATGAATAATGGTTTTTCGCTAAGAGATTCTGCAACAACATGTTCTTTTGATTCTGTTTATCAAGCTTCCGGCGGATTTTTTCCAATAGGCGGAAAAGTTTTTCTGAACAGAGATTTTAATTTAGCCGGAAATCATATATTTGTTGGAGGCGGACAATTTTATGGAAATAATAATGCGTTGTTTTTAAATAATAGTGATACAACAGAAGAATTTTTGCCGGGAAGAGTTGGGCCCTTATATGAAATAGCAAACTATACAACAGGTGATGACGTTTATTCAATAAGTTGGACTTATGACGATAGGTATATTGCTG
>JAHIKO010000075.1 GCA_018897535.1 Candidatus Dependentiae bacterium | reverse complement strand
CAGAAGTTAATTGTAATTATAATGCCTTATTTCCTATTTCCGGTGACATAAGAATGAATGGCGGATCGCTTGTATTACTAAGTGATTTAGCATTTCAACGAGTTGCCAATGTTATTTCTATGGGCAATATAATTGGTAACGATCATAGTGTGTATTTTCATAATTCGATTTCTGAATTAAATTTTCCAAATTTAAATTTGACGGGTGTTAATTTAAGACTTGTAGATGATAATTTATTTAATTCGGCTGTAAGAACAATAGATTGGTCGCCTGATAATAATTATATTGCCGTTGGTAAAACTACGGCTGCCGGAGATGATATAGCAATAGCATATTTTGATGGATCAACATTAACTGTTACTGCCGGTGCAAATATTTCGGATACCGTATACTCAGTAGGCTGGCATCCATATGAAAGTTTTATAGCGGTTGGGCGAGATGCTAACGCAGGTGATGATCTTAAAATTTTTAATTGGAATGTATCTAATGGAACATTTACAGAAGTTTCCGGAATTTCTAGCCCAACTGTAAATTGCCTATCTGTTTCATGGCATCCATGGGGTAATTTTTTAGCCTCCGGTTGGAACTCTGCTGCAGATAGGGTTATAGTCTATCCATTCAATCAAACTACTGGAGCATTAAATTTTGCCGGGCGAATTCTTGCAGGAACTATGCCAAGTGCGAACGTTAGTTCCGGTGATGGCTTAGATTGGGATTACACCGGAAGTTATGTGGCCGCAGGAACATTGAATTCAGCCGGAGCAGAAGTTTTAATTTATTATTTTGATGGATCAACTTTAACATTAACTGCAAATGCCGAAATTGGCCGAGCTGTTAATTGTGTAAGATGGAGAACCAATGATACAAAGTTAGCCATAGGTCTTTCTGCCGGAGCAGAATCTTTTAGAATTTATGAACATAATAGATCTAATGGCTCTTTTACCGAAATTGTAGCATCTCAAATTGGTGAAGCTCAAAATATCAGTAGCATGGATTGGACTACTTCCGGCACTAAAATTTTGATAGGGCTTTCTAATAATGCAAATTCTGAATATCGTATTTATGAATTTAATAATGATAATACATTAAGTTTGGTTGTAGAAACAAATGTAGCCGGAAATGTTAACTCTGTAAGATGGTCAAATGATGATGAGTATTTATCGCGAGGTGACAGTTTATTTTATTTGTCGGTATTTAAACTTGAGACTTCTTTGTATTTTGAAAATGTACGTTTATTTTTTGATACAGATGTAACGTTTAAAACGCCAATTACCTTTTCCGGAAAATGTGGTATACATGGTGCCGGTCATAATTTGCAATTAAATTCCGGGTTTAATTTAAAAGATAATAGTTCTTTAGAAATATATAATTCCAGTTTAAAAAGTATTATAAATAATCCTGTTACTGCAGAAAGTCAAAATAGTTCAATAATTTTAAATAATGTTAATTTAGTTCCAGCCCAAGATATTAATTTTAATACGGGTAAAATTGTTATAACCGGTAATTGTGATTTTATAGGTGAATATAATTTCCATCTTGATAATAATGCAACATTAAGTATAAATCCGACATCATTTTTACATTTAAACAATGGATTTAGTATAGAAGCCGGAAAATCTTCTTATTCTGCTGAATCACCAATTTATTTTTCAGATAACACATCTGAACTTATTTTTGATCAGGGTTTAATTAGATCGATAAATTATGGATTGCAATTTACCAAAGGCAAAATAGTTTCTAAAGGTGTTGCAACATTTGAATCAACTTCTACAGATACTCAAACAGGAATAATTTTTGGTGATGGTACAGCTGCAAACGATGTTGATTTGCTTATATATCCAAGTGCAGAGTTAGCATTGGATGGCGATGTTTTTACATTTGATCAAACAAATGAAAATGCAATTAGTTTTTTATCGAAGCAAGGCCTTGTGAGCTTTAAAAATAATTCTTTTGCATATCTTAAAAAACGTGTTGGATTAAATAATGGATCCTTGGAAGTGACTCCGGATTTTGTATTTTCAACTACATATGGTTTACAGTATCCATTTATAGCAAATAATTTATCAGTTGATGTTGTAGGTGCGTGGTCATATGTTTTGACAGGAACAATTGTAGATCCGATAACAGAATATCTTGATACAAATAATTCATATTTTTTAACAAATGGAGATTCTTATGACAATGTTTATGTTGTTGGAGCTTCTAACTATGTTGGCGGATTTGGAAATTTTTATGGTTCTCTTGAATTAATTGATAGTAATTCAAATTTGGTTTTTAGTCTAAATGGTGAGATTGGTGATATTATTTTAAATGGCGGAGCTATAACCTTAAATAGTGATGTTACTTTTTTATCAATCGGTGGCCAATATTTAACGACAGGTACAGTCGATATTGGGTATCACTCTGTAAACTTTTCTACTGCAGATCAAGTTTTGACCGGAACCATAACATGGAATGGTGAAGGCGGTATTTTAAACTTACGAAAAAATGAAAATTTGTATTCAACTTGGAACATAAATGGGCAGACAATTGTTTATGGTGATGCTTATGATTTTAATTTGCATAATGCAAAAATAAATATTTCGGATCAGGCAATATTAAAATTTAAAAATATTAATTTAATGTTGGATGCAAATTCTACATTTACCATAAATAGCAATGCAAGCTTAATATTTGAAGATAGCACAGTGTTTTTTAATGGATACGAACCATTTTATTTTATAGATGATACGTCAAATATAATTTTGAAAAATTCTACACTTAATTTAAATACTAATTTATTAATTAGAGACGCTTCGATTTTGATACAAGATAATGTAAATTTTTCCGGTAATTATGAATTTACATTTGATTCCAATATGTCCATTAATATAGACGGATACTCGCAATGTAATCTATTAAATGGTGTAATATTGTCCGTTGGGCAAACAACTTCGTGGGAACAATCTAAAATTTTATTTAACGATAGAACTTCAAGTTTAAATTTTGAACAAGGTACTTTAAGTGTTACAGATAGTGGATTGCATCTAACAAAGGGAACAATAAAATGTCAGGGCAGCGCAAATTTTGAAGCGTCTTCTACTAATACTTATTATGGATTAACTTTTGGCGACGGTGTTTTAGGTGATGATGTTTTAATTCAAATATCTCCCGGCGCAAGTTATTCTTTGGACAGCGGTGCATTTATATATAATCAATATAATAATTTAATTTTTGATTTCTTATCGGGATCAGGAATATTAACCGGTCGTTCGGCTGCAAATGTATATATTAAAAGGCAAATGTTAATTCAGGATGGAACGGTACAATTTGAGCCATCATTTTCTATGGATGCTCAAGAAGATAATTTGTATCCAATGATAATTAAAAATGCAAGAACAATTTCTCCAAATTATTTTGATGCTACAGCTACGGAAACTGTAAAAAGTATTGGACTTTATGGTGCTGTTTCAGTTTTGGATCAAGGTGATAAATTATTAATAAATAATGGTACTGTTTATGCAAATACACTTATTGCAAGAGATTCAAATACTATGAGCGGTAATGGAGATTATTATGGTGTTCTTGCTCTGCAGGACGCGAATTCAGAATTATCTTGGGGCGTAAAAGGCTTTGTTCAAGATATAACTCTTAACGGTGGTCTATTTAATTTAGTATCAAACCTAGATTTTAATCCGATTGGCGGACAGTTTTTAACAACAGGAACAATTGATGTTGATGGTCACTATGTAAACTTTTCGATTTTAAATAATCAAACATTATCCGGAAATTTTTATTGGGATGGCACAGGTGGTGGCCTTAGACTTTTAAATGATATGAGTTTTGATGGAATTTGGACTTTTAGTGGAGATGTTACTTTAGATGGCGGTGGCAATACTTTGGATATAACCGCCGGTAAAATATATTTAGTTGATGGGGCTCAATTAAAAGTTAAAAATATAAATCTTATATTGGATACAAATTCTACATTTACAATAAATAGTAATTCAAGATTAACATTTGATAACAGTAATATAACGTTTAATGGCGAAAATCCATTTTATGCTGTAAACGATAGTTCAAATTTAATTTTAAACAATACTGCTTTTGATTTAAATTCAGACATAGTAATTCAAAATGGATCTATTTTAGTAGAAGATGTTGTTAATATTAATGGAAATCATAGTATTATTTTTGATTCAACAGATTCCATAACAATTAATTCACATTCAAATTTGAATTTGATTGATGGAGTTATTTTATCACTTGGTCAGACAACTTCTTGGCAAGAATCTAAACTTTTATTTAAAGACAGTACTTCGAATTTAAATTTTGAAAATGGTACGTTAAAAGTTACCGATCAAGGATTGCATTTAACGAATGGAACAATAAGATGCCAAGGTTTGGCGTCTTTTGATATAGCATCTACAAGCACTTTATATGGTTTAACATTCGGTAACGGAATAATCGGTGACGATGTTGTCATACAAATATATCCGGGTGCTACATTTGCGCTTACATCAGGAGCTATGATTTTTAATCAATACGATAGAAATATATTTGAATTTTTGTCCGATAATGGTGTGCTTTCTATTGGATATTTGACTAAATTATATTTTCAAAGACCAATGTATCTTAGTGCCGGAACTGTAAAAATGCCTACAGCTTTTTTTATGTCTGCACCAAGTGAAAATTTATATCCGGCAATGTTTGAAAATGTTAATGTAAGCCAGCCGGGAATATTTGATGTTAGAGTAACGGAAACTATAAGAAGTGTTGGTTTTGCCGGTGTGAATGTAACGTTGGACAAAAACGATTCATATTTAATTGAAAATGGTTTTGTTTCTACAAATATTACTGTAGCTAGAGATTCTAATATCATAAGGGGAACGGGAGATCTTTATGGTGGATTAACATTGCTTGATAGTAATTCTACTATTTCTTGGGGCTTAATTGGTTTGGCTCCAAATATTACATTAAATGGTGGGCTTGTAGATTTAGTAAAAGATTTAACATTTAATTCTTCAGGCGCACAATTTTTAACAACAGGTACAATAAATTTAAATTCTTATTCGGTAATTTTTCCATCAATAAGTGACTATGTAATAACGTCAACAACAATGTTTAGCGGTGATAGTGGAAAAATAGTTTTGAAAAAAGATTTAGTATTAACATCTACTTGGAATATAAATGGATCTGTAACAATAGATGGCAATGGAAATTATCTTCATATCGATAAAGGTCATATAAATGTACTACAAGATTCAAATTTAGAATTTAAAAATATAGTAATAGCAGGATTAAAAGATAGAAATATAAGTTGTGCAGACGATTCAGCATCAATAACATTAAAAGATTGTATGGTTGGATTGTTTGACGATTTTTATTTTTCAAAAGGATCAATATTTTTTGGTGGAGATACAATTATAGGTACTCCAATACCTGGTGCAAATTATACATTTTATTATGATTCAGCCGGAACAAGTACAATATTTAATGGAGTTACAGTAGAAATTCATGATGGGCAAAGATTATCTATTGGTCGTAAAAATGGAAATTCAAATATTCAGCCGTTAGAATTTATGGGCGATTGCTCTGAATTGTTTTTAAATTCAAGCTCATTAAATATTACATCATCTGGGCTTACATTAACAAAAGGGTTGATAGTAACAAATGCGCAAACACATTTTACAATAGAAAATGCAAAACCTGATTATGGGTTGATAATTGGCGATGGAGTAGATGGTAATGATTTTAGAATAAAAGTAGAAGGCAATGGGTTAAATATAGATAGTGGAACGTTGGTTTATAATAATTATGATTCAACGGATAAAATATATTTTAAGCATCCTGCATCTGTATTAAATATAAATACAACCAAAGGTTTAACATTACAAAGAGATTTATTATTGCAAGATGGACAGCTTGGATTTAATGCATTCAATTCTATAAATTTATTAAATAATTCAATATTGCATGAAGACAATATGATAAATAATATTGCATCACCATATAACGTAAATAGATTTACAGGGCAATTAACATCACAAACAAATTATAATTTATATAATACGGATTATCTTGTTTTGAGTGAAGGTGTTTTACTTGCAAATGTTAATATAAAAGAAAGTTCAGCAAATATATCAGGTGGTGGAAGTATTTTGTTGCCAATTAATATTCAAGATTCAAATGCAACATTAAGTTCGGCCTTTTTGGGTAATTTTTCTTCGAATATAAATTTAAATGGTGGTGATCTTTATCTGAATAGTAATTTAAGTTTTTATGATGATAAATTTATAACAGGGTCTGGAAATATTTATTTAAATAAAAATTCAATATGGTTTGGTGGAACAAATGATTTGCATTTAAGTAATACATTAGATTGGTATAATGCATCTGATATAAATTTAAGAAGTAAGACAATTCTTTCCGGTCGATGGAATTTTAATGGAGAATCTGAATTAAACGGTCACGGAAATATTTTGGATTTAACAACTGGAGGAACGCTTTATTTAAGAAGTGGCGCAACACTTAACATAACTGACGTAATGATTAAAGGTTTAGGAATAAATAAAGGTTGGATAGATTTTGCAGATGATACAGGACAAGTAAATTTATCAAATGTTACAGTAGAACTTGAAGATAGATTTTATACAAACAAATCTGGAATTTATGTTGATGGACCCTCGACATTTATATTAAAAAATTATGATTGGACGTTTGACAATAATGCATCATTGACGGTAGATGGATTAACATTGTGGAAAGATTCTACAATATACGAAGGTCTTGCAGGTAAAGGTGATATAAAATTTGGATCTGGATCTATAGATAATTATTTGAGCTTAGTTTCTAGCGGAACTATACAATATGTTTTAAGTGCAGCATCTGTAAGTGGTTTGCCTGAACAAATTAAAAATAATAGTAATGCAATTATAAATTTATCAACATGTTGTAGATATGTTTCTAATTCAATAGTAACTCATGATAAAGAAATTAGCTGGAACAGTTCAGCGATACTCGCTGGCTTGAAATGCTGTGAAAATAACAGTAACGCAATAGTAAGTTTAAATAATTTAGTTGGTTATGTAAGTTCAGCAACAGTAGAAAATAATCAACAGATAATAAATAACAGTAATGCGATAATAAACTTAAGTTCAGGAAGTGAACTAGCAAAACAGAATTCGAATGCAATAGTAACTCATGATAGAGAAATTAGCTGGAATAGTTCAGCAATAATTGCAGGTTTGGAATGCTGTGAGAATAACAGTAATGCAATAGTAAGTTTGGCTAATGATGTAAGTCATATAAGTTCAGCAACGATACAAAATGATAGTGCAATATCTTGGAACAGTTCAGCGATATTAAATATTGGAAAAGATATAAGTTACATAAGTAGCGCAACAATAAATAATGCAAACAATATTTCATATAATAGCTCAGCAATAATTTCGGGCTTGGAATGTTGTGAGAATAATAGTAATGCGATAGTAAGTTTAAATAATTTAGTTGGTTATGTAAGTTCAGCAACAGTAGAAAATAATCAACAGATAATAAATAACAGTAATGCAATAATAAATTTAAGTTCAGGTAGTGAACTTGCAAAACAGAATTCGAATGCAATAGTAACTCATGATAGAGAAATTAGCTGGAACAGCTCAGCAATAATTGCAGGATTGAAATGCTGTGAGAATAACAGTAATGCAATAGT
>JAHIKO010000074.1 GCA_018897535.1 Candidatus Dependentiae bacterium | reverse complement strand
CGACCGTGCCCGGGCCGATCTTCAAAAGCGCGTGGACCAGTCCTATGACCTGTTTGTGCAGACCGTGGCCCGGAACCGGAAACTGGATCCCCAGGTCATCTACGACACCCAGGCCGGGATCTACCGGGGCGAGGAAGCCGTAAACATCGGCCTTGCGGACAAGGTCCTGACCTATGACGGGGTGATTGCAGAGATCACCAAAAAGATATCCAAACCCAAAACCACAGCAAAAGGAGTCTTCAACATGGAAGGATTCGACATCAAGGGATTTTGCGACAAGTTAAAGGAACTGGTCACGGCAAAGAACACCGACGTTTTGGCCCAGTTAAAAGACCTGGGCATGGGGACCGAAAGCCTGACCCCCCAGGCCGAGGTGGACCGGATCAAAGCCGAAGCCAGGACCGAAGCAGACAAAATGGCCGCAGAGCGCGTGAAAGGCATTTTCAATCTGTGCACTTTGGCCGGTGCTTCAGCCATGGCCAGGGGATTGATTGAAGAAGGATTGACCGTTGAACAGTCCCAGGAAAAGATCCTCAAGGCCAAGGCAGACCAAAGCCAGGGCCAGGCGGTTTATTCCACCGTGGGGGCAACCACCACCGGCGAAAGCAACCCCTTGCTGGAAAATGCAAAGCAACGCGCCGGCATCAAATAAAACCATGTAAACACGGGCCTGTGTGCCCCAAAGGGAGGAATAAAAAATGCCCAGCTTAACCGAACCCAACAGATTGAACGACCTGCTCAAATGGGAGCAGGAAAATTTCTTTTCACGCGAAGCGATTGTGGTGGCCACCGGCGAAAATCTCAGCCTTGCCGCTGTCATCGGCAAAATAACCAACGCTACTCCAGCAACGGGAACCGCAGGGGGCACCAATACCGGCGCCGGCACCTGCACTGGAGTTACTGCCGGTGATGACGTGCAGATCGGGGATTATGTCCTGGAGTGCGCGGCCATTGCCACAGGAGCAGGAACCTTCAAGGTCACCGCCCCCAACGGCGAGGCCCTGCCGGATGCGGAAGTAGGGGAGGCCTACGAAAACCCCCAGATCAATTTCACCTTAAACGACGGGACCCCTGATTTTGCTTTGGGAGACACGTTCACCATCACCGTGGCTGACGGGTCCGGCAAAGTGGTGGCCATTGATTTTGCCGCCGTGGACGGGTCCCAGAACGCCTATGGTTTTACCATTGCGGGTTATGATGCCACCAGCGCGGATGTCAAAGGGGTTGCCATTGTCCGGGATGCGGTAATCGTTGAGGATAACTTGGTCTGGCCGGACGGCGCCACCACCCCGCAAAAAACAGCGGCCCTGGCCCTGCTCAAAGCCACGGGCATTGTAAGCCGCGATCAGGCGTAAGAGCATTAACGGGTGATGGGGAACGGGTAAAGGGTTGATGGAATTTATCTTCTTTTTACTCATAACTCATCACGTACCACTCATCACTCATAACTCGTCACTCATAACTTTATTATTCGGGAGAAATAAATAATGATACTCAATCCTTTTGAAATCGATGCTTTCAGCATGACCAGCCTTACGGCCTCCATCAACATCCTGCCCAACAATTACGGCCGGTGCCGTGAGATGAACCTGTTTCCGGAAAAGGGCGTTTCCACCCGGTCCATCATCGTGGAAGAACAAAACGGGGTGTTGAACCTGCTTCCCACCCTGCCCGTGGGGTCCCCGGGCACCCAGAATAAAATGGGGAAACGGAAAGTCCGGACCTTCAACATCCCCCATATTCCTTTGGATGACGTGATCCTGCCCAGCGAATACGACGGGGTCCGAGCCTTCGGCACGGAGAACCAGGTGTCCGGCCCGGCCCAGATCATGAACGACCATTTGCAGGCCGCAAAGAACAAGTTCGGCATCACCATCGAGCACCTGCGCATGGGGGCGCTTAAAGGCATCATCCTGGATGCCGACGGCTCCACCTTGTACAACCTTTACACCGAGTTCGGCATCACCCCCAAGGAAGTGCCTTTTGCCCTTACGGTGGATGAAACCGACGTCCGGAGCAAATGCCTCACGGTGAACCGCCACATCGAGGACAATCTCATGGGAGAAGTCATGTCCAAGGTCTATGCCCTCTGCTCCGAAGGGTTCTTCGATGCTTTGATCAGCCACCCTGAAGTGGAAAAGGCTTTCCTGTACCATTCCGAGGCATCCGAGCGTCTGGGGGGTGATCCGCGCAAGGGGTTCAAGTTCGGCGGCATCACCTTTGAGGAGTACCGGGGAACGGCCACGGACGGAAACGGAACCGATCGCAAATTCATTGCGGCCGATGAGGCCCACGCGTTCCCCATGGGCACCATGGAAACGT
>JAHIKO010000073.1 GCA_018897535.1 Candidatus Dependentiae bacterium | reverse complement strand
GAACTGGAACAGGCCCTGGCCCTGGAAGCCTCCCCCCAAGGACCGGCGGTTATCGAAATCATATCCGATCAATGGGAATCGCCTGTCATCAGTTTGCCGAGACCCGACGCAGATCAACAGAAGAAGCGCGGAGGATCTTACGGCGCATGATGTTCACTGAAATCCGGCTAAGATGGTTTCTTGAAAAGGAGAAGATAAAATGACTGCCTTTAGAATTGGGAAATGGATTTTACCATTGGTGTTCATGACGGTGTTGACCGGGAATGCGTGGGCTGCCCAAAAGGTTTTGATTATACCGGCCATCAGCGAGGAAGTCTTAAAGCAACACGAACTGGCAAAAAGATGTCTGAACGGGATCAGGGAATCGATTGCCCAATCCGATGCCGTTTCCGAGCTGCTTTACGTGCCGTTATATGGGGCTCCCGAAGCCGACAAAGTCGCCATGGGCAAAGAAACCGCGGAAAAGGTAAAACTGATAAAGCCAAATGTGATCATCCTCATCGGCGATGATGCGGTCAAATATATCGGGCTGTCCATTAATGATATCCCCATGGTGTTTTCCTATGTGTATGCCGATCCTGAATCACTCGGTCTGCCGAAACCGAACATTACCGGTGTTTTGGCCAGACCCTTCACGGAGGATACCCTGGCATTGGCCCACCAGTTGACCGGGGTGAAAACCGTGGCAGCCATCGGCAGAAACAGTGATGCCATGGCGGATGTTGAAAAGAGATTGACAACCATGGCCGATGACCTTGAAAAGACGACCGGTGTCAGGTTCAAGAAGATGTTTCTCTGCGACACATTTGAGGAATGGCAAACCCGGGTTGGGGATAATACCGCTGAATCGCTTTTTCTGACCGACACCAGCAATATAAAGCAAAACGGAAAAGAGATGACCAGGGAGGACCTTACTCGATGGACCGTTGACCATTCGAAAGTTCCGGTGTTTGCCGCTACGGATGCGGATACTGAAGCCGGGGCGGTTTTCGCCATTGTAATTGACGAGAGGCTCTGGGGAATGCAGAGTGGTGCCATGGCGCTTAAAATCTTGAAGGGCACGCCCATCACCGAAATTTCTCCACAGTTCATGGAAAAGGGAGCCCTTGTGATCAACATCAATACCGTTATAAAATACGAATTGGACGTTCCCTATGAAATTTTGTCTGTTGCAAGGGAAGTCTATGAGAATTGATACGGGGAGAAAAAAATTGCCGCATTGCGGCATTATCCTTTGGAGACTCCCTGCCGCACTGTTCGACCGCCTCTCCATAGCAGCGCGCAGGGGGTCTTCAATCCCATTGTCAAATGGGTTTTTGACAATTGAAAAATGGATATATCAATTTAAGGACGATGTCAAACGGGACTATTTAAAAAAACCTTGTTTGACACGGTTTCCGTTAAATGATCAACATAGCTGTAAAAAATAAGGAATGGAGGTACCAATATGAAAGCCGCAGTATTTACGGGATTAAAAAAAATCGAGATCCGGGAAAAGGATAAACCTGTTCCGGCATCGGGCCAGGCCGTGATTAAAGTCGAGCGCTGCGGGATTTGCGGCTCCGATATGCACGGATACACAGAAGGGCCGCAATTCGATGCCTACTATCAGTTCGGGTGTGTCATGGGCCATGAGTTCAGTGGCACGGTCGAGGAATTGGGCCAAGGTGTCCAGGGTTTTGCCCCGGGCGACCGTGTGGTGGTTTTACCCATGGGTTGGTGCGGCAACTGTGATTTTTGTCTGGATAACAACCAGAGTAACTGCGCATGCGGACCAGAATGGGGTATCGGCTCCTCATTGATCAATGACGGCGCTTTTGCCGAATATATTCTGGTAAAAAAACCCGAGCAGCAGTTGATCAAGCTTCCGGAAAATGTCTCCTTTGAAGCGGCTGCCCTGGTGGAACCGCTTACCGTTGGTTTTCACGGGGTTGTGGCATCCAGGTTCAAGCCCGGAGACATTACCACCGTTATCGGCGCAGGACCCATTGGTCTTGGGGTGATCCAAAGCCTGAAGATTGGGGGCGCCGGTAAAATCATTGTTCTGGAGATTTCGCCGGAACGTGGAGAAATCGCCAAAAAGCTTGGGGCCGATGCCGTCATCAATGCCGCTGTTTCGGGTGAAGAGGCGGCCATGGCCGAATACCTCGGCCTGACCAACGGATATGGCGCGGATATCGTCTATGAATGTTCCGGTGCGGACTGGGGCTTTTCAAACGCCCAATACCTGATGAAATCCGGCGGACAGGTGATCATACTGGGTGTGATCATGCATGAAGTCAAAATAAACCCGACCATCTTCCTGATCAAGAATACGGAGATGAAAGGGATTCTTTGTTACGCTGTTTCTTCGTTTAAAAAGGTTGTTGAGCTGCTGGGTCAGAATCGCTTTGATACTGCCCCGATGATCAGTGAAACGATTTCTCTGGAAGACATCAATGACAAAGAATCCCT
>JAHIKO010000072.1 GCA_018897535.1 Candidatus Dependentiae bacterium | reverse complement strand
TCCATGAAGAATATTAGCGTTAAAGGGGTATGATGTGTAAAAGATCATAGAATAAAAAATTGAATAGTATAAATCATAGATTAAGTCCCGGAACGGTTCCGGGACTTTTTGTTATTTCTATCAAAGAGCCGGGATCGGAAAATTGTCATTTCGAACCCTGTGCGACGTCGAAGGGTGAGAAATCTTAATTATGTAAAAAAAGATTTCTCCTTACGTTCGAAA
The DNA here is from genome assembly GCA_018897535.1 of Candidatus Dependentiae bacterium. Classification (NCBI taxonomy): domain Bacteria; species Candidatus Babelota bacterium. The sequence goes on along the minus strand of JAHIKO010000072.1, from coordinate 2,347 downwards.
TGTACTGTGTATTCAATCAACACATTTTTAATATTGATATATATATTCTCTCTTATATTTCACAATTGCAAAAACTTGCCTGATGAGTTTATTGGCAACGGCAGTTAATGCCAGCTTTTTGTCCTTCCCTTTAAGAAGCATTCTGTTATAGAGTTGCTCGCATGAATGATTATGCCTGCTTGCTGACAATGCTGCCATATAAAATAATTTACGAAGATATTTATTTCCTTTTCTTGATATTGCTCCGCGACCTCGTACTGATGTACCAGAAATCCGTGGAGAGGGGTTAACTCCAATAAAACTTACAACCTGTTTAGCTGTTTCAAAACATTCAAACTCATTAAAATATCCTATAATTGCTGATGATGTCCTATCACCAATACCTGGTATCTTTTTGAGCCGTTGATACTGTTCCTGATTATGCTGTTTTATTATGTTCTTAATTGCTTTCTCAGCTTCTTTTATTTCCATTGTGATACACTCATTCACTTTGCGTAAACTTTCCACTATTCCCCTTGGCGCATCATTGCAGCATGATAATGCTTCAATACGATTTGAATTTTGTGTTTTTAGATGTAATAAATCCTCAATGGCTTTCAAATAATATACAATTCCCTGACAATTATCCGGTTTTGGTGTATAAATATAAGGGTTTTGTTCAAAACCAAACTGTGCAATAACACGCGCATCTACGCTGTCAGTCTTTGCTCGAACCATCTTCATCTCGCTAAATCTTTTTATAACCAATGGATTCATTACTGAAACGGTATACCCCTGTGCATACAATTGATTTGCCAAATTTAAATGATATACACCCGTAGCTTCCATTGTTATGATAACTTCATATTCCCTGTACTTTAAAATTTCCTGGATCAAACGCTGTATACCATCTTGATTGTTTAGAAAATTATATGGTATAAAACTCTCTCCATTAAAAAAAACAACGTCCAAAGTCTTTTTTGATACATCAATTCCTATTGACAATTTCATAATCCCTCGATAATAATACTAAATTGTAGTTTTGAGGGATATGTATCTTCTCTGGGCTCTATCATCGTAATATACAGGTTTTATAACCTAATGTACTGTTCAGAGTAGAGAAGGAGAAGGTGGGATTAACATTTCGAACGGTTTCTAAAACCAATGACAAAATAAATCTAGTTCCACCTTCTCTCATATCCTCTCCTTCTTATTATCTTATCAAGAGAGAATATATCTTAATACCAACATACGATGACAGTTCAGCACCCAATAATTTTATACTTTTTCCTTGACGCTGGGGCTCCTATAAAATTGTATGAATAAATGTATCGAATAAATGCTTTTGATGAAAATTGCAGACATGATAATAAAGAAAAAGTATACTGAGGTGATCTGGTACGGAAGGGGCGGGCAGGGGGCCATAACTGCAAGCCAGCTTATAGCGGACGCGGCTTATGAGGAAGGATACAGGGGCGTTACAACAGCGCCCTCATTCGGTGCTGAAAGGAGAGGAGCGCCGGTGTCTGCGTTTCTGCGTCTGGCCCATGAACCGATACGTATTTTTTCACAAATTTCGACACCCGATATTATTGTCGTCCTTGACCCCTCACTGCTTCCTGTGCTGGACCTTCCTGGCAGGTTTCCTGCAAGTTCCGTGGTTATAATAAATTCGAAATACACGCCGGAGAAACTGAAACTGGAACATTTCAATACTGTGGGGATCGCCGATATCACTACTGTGGCGCTGGAAAATAATCTCACCATGGCCGGCGTGGCGATCCTTAATACCCCGATCCTGGGCGCCTTTGTGAAGGTCACGGGACTGGTGAGCCTGGCAGCCGTGGAAAAGGCCATAATAAAAAAATTTTCTTCCACCGGGGCGCGGATAAACATGCTCACCGCGAGGATAATACATGACGCGACGAAAATCTACAGTACAAACTGAAGGAAAACAGATGGGAACGAGACAGTGCGGCCATATCACCGCTTCATCATCGCCGGCAGCGGGCGAAGCCGGAAGGACCGGCGACTGGCGGGTGCAGCACCCGGAATTCGATTACACTGTCTGCACCCCGGCCAGGAGCAACACGCCCTCATGTTTCCGGTGCTGGACCTTCTGTCCCGACGGGGTCATCAGCAAGACCGTACCACCCAGGGTCGATCTGGAATACTGTAAAGGGTGCGGGATCTGTTCGGAAATCTGTCCTACGGGCGCAATAAAAATGGTCCCCGAAGAAGAATGAAAGAATGATATGACACAAAAGAAAAATGAAAAAACCACAGTCACGGTAAAAGATAAGTCGATGATAATGACGGCCAATCACGCCGCTGCCCACGCGGTGAAGCTCTGCGGCGTCCAGGTCAT
>JAHIKO010000071.1 GCA_018897535.1 Candidatus Dependentiae bacterium | reverse complement strand
GTAGTTAAGGACGCTGTGGTGCCCACTATGAACGCCAAAAATCCCCATGCCGCTCTGCTTTTACAAAGGGGCGTTACAGGAAGGGAGTGTGAAAAGATATGGATAAAGAAAGAGATCGTACAGTGGGACCAGTTATTGAAAACCGGTGATTCTTCCCCCATCCGCGTGTACACGCGGTCTGATGCCTGCGGAGCAGCGGAAACCTGGGCGCGCTATATGCATGGTTCCCAGGAAGACCTGCAGGGAGTGGGCGTGTTCGGTGACCCGGGGCTGGCTGAAGCTGTACGAAACGACACACTTGGTATCGGGTATAACAATATCAACTTCGCCTACGACGCAAAGACGAAAAAACCGGTGGCCGGCCTTATCATACTCCCTCTTGACCTGAACGCCAACGGCCGTATCGATACCAAAGAATCTTTTTATGAGACCAGGGACTGCATTATGAAGGCCATAGCTGATAGTATATATCCATCCCCGCCTGCCAGGGACCTGCACCTGGTTTCCAAAGGGAAGCCGGCAAAAAAGGCAGTGGTGACATTTTTGCGCTGGATCATGAATGAGGGCAGGAAATATGTTCCTGAAGCCGGATATATAGATTTTTCCGTTGATAAGTTGCGGAAAGAGAAACGGAAGCTGCAATAACAGTTATTGGAATAATTGTAATGAATTACCAAGATGTTCAGTCCCATTATTCCTCCCCCCTCTGGGGGGAGGTGCCCGGAGGGCCAGACTGTGTGAGAAATAGGAGTAAAGGAGGTTTATTAATTGCAAAAAGTCTATATCTTTTAATAATGAGAGTATTTTAAATACATTAGGATTCAACTATGTTTATAACTGGTACATCGCGGGATCAATTAAATTTGTTTGAAGAGAAATTGGATGAATTGATATCATCGGAAAATCCGTCCAGATTTATAGATGCGTATGTAGACAAACTGGATTTAAAGAAAATAGGTTTCAAAATTCCGGGAACGCATGGTGGCAAAGGGAGACCGGCATATGAGCCTTCAATGATGTTGAAGATATACATATACGGTTACTTAAATCGTATAAGGAGCAGCCGTAAGTTAGAAGCCGAATGCAACAGAAATATAGAAATGATATGGTTAACGAACAGATTGTTTCCTGATTTTAAAACCATAGCAGATTTTCGTAAAGATAACAAAAAAGGTATAAAAACAATATTTCGTGAGTTTTTGAATCTATGCCAGAAGTTGGAATTGTTATCGTTTCAATGCGTTGCAATAGATGGCACAAAGGAGAGAGCAAAAAATCATCTGGATAACATTTATCGGAAAGAAGCAATTGAAAAAATTGGATTAAGAATACAGGATCAAATAGAGAAATATCTGGATGAGCTTGAGAAAAATGATAAGTCAGAAGAAGCGGAGTATGAGTTTTTATCAAAGAATCTGAGAGAGAAGCTGGCAAAGTTAAATAAAAGCCAGGACAAGATAGATATTATTAAACAGGTGTTTTGCGAGAATCCTGAACTTGAAATATATTTTGCGAATGATACAGACAGCAGATATATGAAGGATAACAACCGTATAAGTGCGGGATATAATTGCCAGACAGCGGTAGACGAAAAGAATAAGCTGATAATCGCACATGACGTAACGAATGAAAGCAATGATCAACATCAGCTCAACAATATGAAAGACAGAGTTTCCGCGCTTAAGAATGATTTTAAAATTGATAGCAAGACGATAGTAGTAGCCGATGCGGGATATTTTGAAGAGAAAGAAATATTGAAGGCGGAAGAGGATGAGTGTTTCGAAATATATGTTTCACACCCGAGAGACTCACACGATCAGAAAACAAAAATAAAAGAGGAAGAGAATAAAATTCCGGCTAAAGGATTTTTAAAAGATGACTTTAAATATGATAAAGGCAGAGATGTTTTTGAATGTCCAGAAGGCAAAGAGTTGAGAAAAATAGGTAACGGTTTTATAGATAGAAGAACTGGTACGCGTAAGTTTAAATATAGCTGTAGAGAATGTGACGAATGCAATAAAAAAAAATCTTGCACTAATGACAAAAATGGCAGATCAATAAAAGTAACTGAGTTTTTTAATGAGATTAATGAATTCAGAGAAAAGTGCAATTCTGATATAGGTAAAAGATTACTAGCGAAAAGGAAAGAGATAGTCGAGCATCCCTTTGGAACAATAAAGCATAGTTGGGGCTACAGACAATTTATGCAGAAGGGCAAAGAGACTGTCTCTGCAGAGTTTAGTTTTATTGCATTTATCTATAATTTTCGACGTGTACTGAATCTTGTTGATTTTGACAAGTTAATGGATGCTTTGGTGACTGTATAAGGTATTACCAGATGCAATAAAAGGGAATTAATATAATTTTCTGAAGTTTAAGATTAAAAAATTATTACCCTTAAATTCCGAGATTTAACAATCAGACTGTGGTAGTAACAATACTACTTTGTTTCTCACACAGTCTGGGCGGAGGGGGGCTCATCACAGCAAGGTGCACACAGGGCGCAAGGGGGGCTCAACACAGCAAGGTGCCCGCAGGGCGGAGGATGGTTCTCTAAAAATCCTTCAGACCCCTGAAATCAAGGGTGGCGAAATAATCTTCAATCGTCTCGGCGCGCCGTATACGGACAACGCTGCGGTCCTCCCGCAGCAGAAGCTCTGCCGAGCGCAGTTTTCCATTATAGTTGAACCCCATGGCATGACCGTGTGCCCCGGTGTCGTGAATAACAACGATGTCGCCCACCTGGATTTCCGGCAGTTCCCTGGCAATGGCGAACTTGTCATTGTTCTCGCAAAGCGAGCCGGTAACGTCGTATGCCATTGTACGCGGCGCATTCTCTTTTCCCGGCACCGTGATGTGATGGTAGGCGCCATACAGCGCGGGACGCATGAGGTTGGCCATTGACGCGTCCAGGCCGATGTATTTCCTGTAGGTCTCCTTTTTATGCAGCACGCGCGTCACCAGGTATCCGTGCGGACCGGTGATCATCCTGCCGCTTTCCATGTATATTTTAATCGGATGCAGGCCGCTACCGGATATCATTTCATAATACAGACTTTCTATTTCTCTGCCGACATAGGCCATGTCAACTGCTTTCTGCTCAGGACGGTAAGGGACCCCGAAGCCGCCGCCAAG
>JAHIKO010000070.1 GCA_018897535.1 Candidatus Dependentiae bacterium | reverse complement strand
AGTAATTTATTTTTCTTCTGAAGAATCATTGCAACAAGTAAAAAATAGAGCACAACGTTTAGATATTCCTGAAAACAGCAATTTGTTATTTTCCGATCATTCAAATCTTGAAACAATAATTCAAGTAGCTTTAATAGAAAAACCGGATATTTTAATTTTAGATTCCATCCAAAATTGCAGTTTGGCAGAAAACTCCAGCATAATTCCCGGCACAGTAGGGCAACTTAGAGAAGCCGGCTTTTTGCTGTGCAAATTGGCAAAAGAAAATAATATAGCAATATTAATTACAGGTCACATAACAAAAGAAGGCCACATTGCCGGCCCTAAAGTTTTAGAACATATAGTTGATGGAGTTTTTTATTTACAAGGTGAAGATAAATGGCAAACTAGAATTTTAAGATCTGTAAAAAATAGATTTGGCACAATTCAAGAAACCGGTTTTTTTGAAATGGGAACTGATGGCATGCAAGAAGTACCTGATATAAATAAATTAATTTTACATGAAGCATCGGAAAATCCGGGATCAGCTCTTATAAGTTACATAGAAGGATCTCGCCCATTATTACTTGAATTACAATCTCTTTGCGTTACATCTAAATTTGGAATTCCACAAAGAATTATTACAGGCATAGATCCAAAAAGAGTTATTTTAATTGCGGCTATTTTGGAAAAATATTTACATATAAAATTCAGCACTCAAGATATATTTTTTAAAATTAGTGGGGGATTCAAAGTAAAAACAACCAGTTGTGATTTGGGTATAGCTCTTTCACTTTTATCAAGCTATTTTCAAAAACCGTTACCTGAAAAATCCATTTCTATAGCAGAAATAAGTTTAACGGGCCAAATTAAACCGGTAAATCAAATAGAATTACAAATTGGTGAAGCGGAAAAATTTGGAATAAACAAAATATTTATATCAAAAAATCAAAAACTTAAAAGTTCAAGTAACACTATAAGTTTTAAAAATATTTACGAATTAATAAAATTATTTCCTGAGTAGTATAAAAAAGAGATCCCGGGTATTCGCCCGGGATGACAATAAAACAAAAAGATATCTATTTTTCAAAATGTTGATAATCAAAATATCGTTTATTTTCTGTTCCATCAAAATAAGTTTTGTCCCAATTTCCACCCCAGGTCCAACCATATTTTGCAAATATTTTATAACAAACAGAATCTTGAGTTATTACACCCATCAAATTTTTAACAGCATCTCTATCTGTATAATTAATATTATTTAAATTATTTTTGCTATTTTCCGGCAATACTAACTTACCTTTAACATATGGGTTTTGAACAGGGTTAATATCTATAGCCAAACCAAAAGTATGTTTTGAATATGTCCCCGGTTTTCCTGTTATTGCACGGCAACACAATGAGCTACTGTTATTATCTGCCATAGCAAGATCATCATCTGCATTATAATTATCGATTAAACTTATTTTTTCTATGCGAAAATGAGCATCAAAAAGTTCTTGGAAAATATCACAAACATCTTTAGCCACAGATTTATTAACAATAATTTGTCCTGGGTATACCAAATTATCAAAACCCCAATATAAAGTATAAACAACTGCTAAGTCTTCTATCTTTATGGGGAAATTTGGTTTAAAAGATTTACCTGTTATAAAATTTTCTAGCTCTTTAGAAATATTATTAAAATAAGAAATTTTAATTAAATTTTTTGTAAAAAAGAAATATTTACGCATCTCTTCTAATTTTTCTTGTGAATTTAAAAGAGAACCAAAGTAAATTTTTTGTCCCTCTATTACATTAGAAAAATCGCCAGAATTAGTTTCGCTTATATTTTTACCAAAGCGTTTATTAAATTCTGTAATACGATTTTCTTCTGGATTTTCTGAGCCTATACTTTCTTGCATTAAATTATTACCTAAATATAAAATAACGTGATTAATATTGCCTGAAGTAGGATTTGTCAAAAAAATTAAATCCCCAGGCAATAAATCTAAGCCTTTATTTATTTTATTACAGTATTTATATTGTGTTCCAGAATTTCTTGGAATTTCTAACCCATTTACCCTATATATTAAATTAATAAAGCCTGAACAATCTACACTGGTTTGCATTTCAGCAGTATCATTTAGACCTTTACCATCCCAAGCAGACTTACCACCCCAAGAATATGGCATGCCCAAAAAATTTTGTGCTGTTTTTAATATATTTTCACGCAATAATTTTTCGTCTAAATTTTGAGAATTAAAAGCTGTTTTTATATCAAAGATATTAAATTTATCTGGATCATTTATTAAAGTTAATAATTTTGTGCCAATAGATAAATTATTTACCCAATTATTTTTAATAACAGATATAATTTCTGGAATAACAAAATTTTCTAAAACTTGCGTATCACTTTCTTTAACCCAACAAGATATAGCTTCATGTTCCTGATTGAACATATCTAGAGCCTTAACATAAATCCAGGTTATCCCATTATATAAAGTAATTTTTGCTTTATTGTTTCTGATATTTTCTTCTTCGTTATAAAATAATAAATCACCATATAAACCCAATGAATCAAGATTTTGTGCGTCTTTATGAAACACAGGATATTTAATTTCTTTTGATTCTATTACAGGCGGATCTTGTAGCGTAGAAACTGGCTTATTAATAATTCTTATTTGCGAATAACAATTTAAAAAGATAAATAAATTAAATAATAAATATTTAATCAAACACTTCATACTCTCTCCCATATAAAAATAAAAAATATTTTTAAAGTATAAAATAAACTACTCAACAGTTACGGACTTTGCTAAATTCCTTGGTTTATCGATTGGATAACCCAATTTTTTTGTTATTTGATAAACAAAAAATTGCATCAACCCAGTCATTGCAAGTGGTCCCAATAAAGAATTAACATGTGGTACTTCAAAAGAATAATCGGCTAAAGAAATAAGCTCTTTTTGACCTTCAAAAGCAAATATGACCAAGTGACCATGTCTGGCTTTAACTTCTTGAGCATTTGATATAATTTTTTTATAAATCACATCATCTAAAGAAGAAAACAAAACCACAGGTATATTATTGTCTATAAGTGCAATCGGGCCATGTTTTAATTCACCGGCCGGATAAGATTGTGCAAAAATATAAGAAATTTCTTTTAACTTTAAAGCTGCTTCCATGGCAAACGGATAAGCTATATGCCTTCCTAAGAAAATAAATTTATCATATCCGCTATATTTTCCGGCAAGTTTTTGATTTATTTCCCATTTATATTTTTCAATTGATAACTCTAAAATTTGTGATGCAATCAATAAATCTTCTTCCGCTTGTTTCATTTGCTTTAAATCTATTAATCCATTTTCAAGTGCAATCCTGTTTGCTAAGAGAAAAAGTATCGCTTGTTGAGAAGAAAAAGCTTTAGTTGAAGCCACAGATATCTCAGGTCCGGCCTGCATAGGCAAAAATCCACCGGCTTCGCGTACCATTGTACTTGACGGTACATTAGTTATTACTATTGTTGGCAAATCAAAAGAACTTACTTTTCTTAGAGCTTGAAGTGTATCAGCAGTTTCTCCTGATTGCGAAACAAATATAAAAATAGAATTATCTTCTTTAAAAAAAGTTTTATAACAAAATTCAGAAGACAAATGCACATTTGTCTGAATATTGCATATGGTTTCAAAAAAATATTGTGCAATACAACAAGCATGCCAAGATGTTCCGGCTGCTATTAAATTAATTTTTTTTAAATTTTTAACATTCTCCGGCGTAATACCAAGTTGTTGCCAAATACGGTCCTGATATTCAATATCAAGCTGATAGTCAAAAGAATCTTCATTAATTTTTTTAGTTGATAACTTTGAATCGGTACCAATAAGCCTATAAAAATTAACAGTATTATCTATAACCTTTTTTTGTTCATAAATTTCTTTAAGCATATAATGCTCAAAACCATCTTTTTCAGCATTTATAAATTTAAAATCAACGCTTTGCCATGGTGAATATATTTGATTTCCGGAAAAATCATACAATAAAACGGAGTCAGATTTTATAATTGCAAAACTATCTTCAGGCATAAATAAAACTTCATTTGTATAATCTGAAAATGCATATAAATCTGAAGCTACAAAATTACCATTTTTACTCTTACCCAAAACTAATGGAGAATTGTGCCTAATTGCAATCAACTGATCCGGAAATTGTTCAATTAAAAACACACAAGAATATGCACCCTTAAATTTTGATGCCAAATTTAAAACTGCAGATTTTAAAGAATAATTAGAGTCTAATAAAGATCCAAAATAATGAGCTAAAACCTCAGAATCGGTCTCTGATACAAATTCATGTCCATGAGAGATTAATTCAGCTCTAAAAAATTCATAGCCTTCAATTATTCCATTGTGGGCTAATGCCACGTTTTTCTTACAATTAAAATGGGGATGAGCATTCTCTTCACTGACAACTCCATGAGTTGCCCACCGAGTATGACCCATCCCAACAAATCCATTATAATCAAATTTTGATAAAGAGTTAGAAAGTTCTGCTACTTTGCCAATCTTTTTTAGATAAACCAAATGTTTGTGTTTACTTGATACGCAAACAAAACCTGCAGAATCATAACCTCTGTATTCCAGCTTAGATAAACCATTTAAAACGTAATCACGACAACTATCTTTACCGGCATAGGCTACTATTCCACACATACCCAAACTCTCCGAATGTAAAAGTTAAAAATACAATAAAATATTAACGTTTTACGAATTGGAATTTTTTTCTAGCAGCTTTTTGGCCGTATTTTTTACGTTCTTTTAATCTTGAATCAACAGTTAAAAGATCATATTTTCTTAAAACTGCTTTTAATTCAGGATCCAATTTTAATAATGCGCGACTTATTCCCAACTGAATAGCATCAGCCTGACCTTTTTTACCGCCACCGCAAATATTGATTTCCAAATCAACATTTTGAGCTTTTCCGGTAACTTTACCAGGCAATGCAATCTTACTTTTTGTGAGTTTGGTATCAAAATATTTATCGTAACTTATTCCATTTACTACAATATTTCCTTTACCAGATCTTAGCCAAACACGAGCTATAGATGATTTTCTTCTACCGACACCATGAATATTATTAACAGCTGTACTCTTTTTCATAAATTCTCAAATTTAAACTATACGTAAAAATTTATACTAAACAACAATTATTAGGTTTTTATGATACAAAAGTTGGAAATTTTGTCAAAAATAAATAACAAATTAAAGTAAATTTAACTTAATCTCATAAAAATGGAGCCGGTGATCGGATTTGAACCGACGGCCTACTGATTACGAATCAGTTGCTCTACCACTGAGCTACACCGGCAATATTAAGCCTCAAATGATTCTTGACAAACAATGCATCGCTTAGCATATGGAAACGTTTCCAGACGTTTTAAAGATATAGGCTCGCCGCAATCAACGCAAACACCATATTCACTTTTATCCAATCTGCTTAATGCATCATCAATTAATTTCAATTCATCAATATCGGTTTTTTCCAATGATGATTTTAAATTTTCCATAGTCAAAGATAAAGCTTCATCCCCAGTATCTTGAACCTGTCCATCAGAAACTTTTTGAGTTATTAAATTATCAAGATCTTGCACCATTTCCAATCTTCTATCAAGCAATCTCTTTTTTACCTTTTCTAAGAATTCTGCTCTTTCTTTCACAATTCACCTTTCTCAATTTTCTTAAATTCATAAAAAACTTCCTAAGGATATCAATACTTTCATTCTCTTTCAACCCTCCAACGATCAATAAATCTTTTTTATAGAGTTTATGTTTTAATGCATCTTGCAATCCTGAGCCAAATTCTTTAGATATGGCACCAAAATATAAAGCGTTAATTCTACTTAATTGTATTAGACCCAAGCACATTAAACACGGTTCCAAACTTACATAGATTGAACAATTATCCAATCTCCATGTTTTTAATTTTTTACATGCTTTTTGTATGGCTAAAACTTCAGCATGCCCAGTCTGGCACTTATTTTTTTCAGTTTTATTATATGCTTTTGATAAAATATTTCCCATATCATCAACAATTACGGCACCAACAGGAACCTCTTCTTTTTTTAATGCAAGCTTAGCTTGATTTAAAGCTTGATTCATAAATATTAAATTTTCTTTTGTATACATAATTATTATTCTCAAATAAATTAATTTAAAAAATTATAATATTAAGAATAATAAATAAAAATAAATAATAATAATATTGCATAAAAATTTTAGTTTTGGTTATATTGTCGCTACGTAATTTAAATTCGATAAAATATTAATTTTTTAGTATAATGGATATACAAAAAAAGATTTGGGGAAAACCTAAAAATTTTGGGCAAAGGATTTTATGAAAGATACAAAAATACAAAACGATAGTAGCAAATATGGAGCCAGTTCCATAAAAGTTTTAGAAGGTTTGGATGCCGTTCGCAAAAGACCTGCCATGTATATTGGATCAACAGGTCCGGCAGGTTTACATCACCTGGTCTACGAAGTCGTGGACAATTCGGTTGACGAAGCTTTGGGCGGATATTGTAATCACATAATAGTAACAATACATCCTGATGGTGCTTGCTCTGTTGAGGATAACGGCCGAGGTATCCCGGTAGACATACATCCAACAGAAAAAGTATCGGCAACGCAAGTCGTTTTAACCAAATTACATGCCGGCGGTAAATTTGATAAAGATTCATATAAATATTCCGGTGGATTACACGGCGTCGGTGTATCGGTTGTAAACGCATTATCAAGTAAATTCGAAGTTGTCATTTGGAAAAATGGTAAAGAATATCAACAATTTTATGTAAATGGCGGACATCCTGTAGCCGATTTAAAAGAAATTGGACCAACAGACAAACAAGGCACATTCATAAAATTTTATCCTGATGCACAAATATTTGAAGAAACAAATTTTAATTTTGAAACACTAACTGCAAGACTTCGAGAATTAGCCTTTTTAAATAAAGGACTAAAAATAGATATCGCCGATAAACGAATTGGTGAAGATAAATCATTTTTTTATGAAGGCGGCATAGCCTCTTTTGTAAAACATATAAATGCTAAGAAAAATCCACTTTTTGAAGAAGTAATTGAATGCCATAAAGAAGACGATACTTATGTAGTTGATTTTGCATGCCAATATAATGACGGCTATGCAGAACAAACTTACAGTTTTGTAAACAATATAAGAACGGCAGAAGGTGGTACTCATGAAGCCGGATTTAGATCGGCTTTAACAAAAAGTTTAAACCGATTTGCACAAAAACAAGATGCCTTAAAAGATGGTCCTATATCTAGCGATGACGCAAGAGAAGGATTTGTTGGTGTATTGAGTATAAAAATACCCGAACCACAGTTTGAGGGACAAACAAAAACAAAATTAGGTAACAGTGAAGTAAAAGGTATTGTTGATTCTTGGTTATATTCTTTCTTTGATACATACTTTGAAGAAAATCCAACAATAGCAAGAAAAGTTGTTCAAAAAGCTTTGTTAGCACAGCAAGCAAGAAATGCTGCCAAAAAAGCTCGCGAATTAACAAGAAGAAAATCCGCGCTTGAAAGCTCAATTCTTCCAGGAAAATTAGCTGACTGCTCAGATAGCGATCCATCAAAAACTGAACTATACATAGTTGAGGGAGACTCTGCAGGCGGTTCGGCAAAACAAGGTCGCGATAGATTCACTCAAGCAATTTTGCCTCTACGTGGTAAAATAATAAACGTAGAAAAAGCGCGCATGGACAAAATGTTATCAAATAATGAAATAAAAGATTTGATAACGGCAATTGGATCGGGAATTGGAAATGATTCTTTCAATATTGAAAAAGCAAGATATCACAAAATTGTTATAATGACAGACGCTGACGTTGACGGCGCGCACATAAGAATTTTGCTTTTAACTTTCTTTTTCAGACATATGAAACCGTTAATTGAAGCCGGTTATCTATATGTTGCGCAACCACCATTGTATAAAGTAAAATTAGGTAAAAAAGAAAAATATCTACAAACGGATTCGGAATTAAATGAATTCTTATTCAATTGGATACAAGAAAATATTGATTTAAAAGTCAATAACAACAATCTTGAAGAAAAAGAAATTGAAAAATTATTTCAACAAATTCTTGAATATCAAACAGAACTGTATAAATTTAGCAATAATATTGAACTATCAATAAAAAATAGCCATGAACTTTTAAATTTTATTAACAATACAAATACAAAAATCGCACAACATGACGCACAAGAACTTATAAACAGTTTGAGAAATTATTTTCCTAAATATCAAATAGAACTTGAACAAGAAAAAAGCGTTGATGATTTAATGGCAGGCGAAGAAACTCCGACAGTAAAACAATTTATCACATTTAAAGAAGCAAAAAGATCTTGGCAAGTGCCATTGAATTTTTTTGAATCAAAAGAGACAGAAAATGTACTCAATTTATTAAAACCGGTCTGTCACTTAGATAAAGACGCATGGTCATTTAAGTTAAAAAACAAAGAAACTTTTGCAAAAGACACGGGAATCTTAAAACTTATAGATCAAATTGTAGATTTGGGTAAATCAATGATGACTGTCCAACGCTATAAAGGTCTTGGAGAAATGAATCCTGAACAGCTTTGGGAAACAACAATGAATCCTGAAACAAGAAAATTTTTACAAGTTACAATTGAAGATGCTATAAAAGCTGATCAATGGTTTACATCACTTATGGGTGATGAAGTTGAAGAGAGACGTGATTATATACAAAAGCATGCGCATTTTGTAAAAAATCTGGATATTTAATTTTTTAAAGGGCTCTTAATTGAGCCCTTTTTTAATTCAAAAAAGAATTAATCAATAAATCTTTTGCTTCGCAATAATTTATGCCGCGACTTTCCAAATAAAATAATTGATTTTCATTTAATCTGGACGCAGCCGCTCCGTGTTTACAAATTACATCTTGCGATTCAACTTCAAGCTTAGGTTTAATTAAAGCAATAGAAGAACATCCAAACATTAAGCTTTTTGTATCTTGATTTGCATTTATTGCTATTAAATCTTTATTCACTTTTATCAAATTATCGCTGTATAATTTTGCAAACTGAGATAATGCAGACTTAATAATCAAATTACTTTTAGTTTGACTTGCATTGTGTTCTTGGATTGTTTCAATATTTAAAAGATTATTTCCTGCTCCATTATAAGCTATTTTTAAATCTGCGTTGGAATTTTGTCCTAATAAATTAACATGAATTTTTTTATATATATTATTAATGTTTTTATTTTTTAAACATTTTTTACAAAAATATTCACAGTTATGTAAAACATCTGTTTTTAAAATATAATTTAGTACACTATTGTTATTTAAAATAAAATATATTTCGCTGTTAAATAAATTTAAATCGAATAAATCGTCTATTAAATTTATATTTAAATTATCTTTTATATTTATATTAATTTTATATTTAATATCTAAATTAATATCTTTAATATTTTGAGATAATAGAGATTTGAGTGATAAATTATTTTCTAAATTTTTATCCAATAAAAAATTAAATTCCATCACACCCTCCATTATTAAGTCCGAAATTAACAAGTCGTTCAATTTCGACAGCATATTCTATCGGCAGATTCTGTGTAAAGGACTCAATAAATCCATTTATAATTAAATTTTGTGCATCATCAGAACTAATTCCTCGGCTCATTAGATAAAAAATTTGTTCATCTGCAATTTTACTAATACTCGCCTCATGAGCAACATCAGTGTTATTTTCTTTTATTTCCAACACGGGATATGCATATGCTTTAGAAATTTTATCAGTTATCAAAGAATCACATTGCATAAAAGATTTACAATTTAGCGCATTTTTTACAACTTTAACCTTACCTCTAAAAATAGCATTCCCACCATTACTACTTATAGATTTTGATATTATTTTTGATGTTGTATTATCTGCAAGATGAATTGCTTTTGCGCCTGAATCCTGAATTTGAGATTTTCCAGCAATCGCCAGAGATAAAATAGATGTTCTTGCGTTTTCACCTGCCAAAATTACTGCAGGATATTTCATAGTTATAGAACTTCCAATATTTGCATCTATCCATTCTACACAAGCATTTTTGTGTGCAATAGCTCTTTTTGTTACAAGATTGTAAACACTATTTGACCAATTTTGCACAGTGTAATATTTTACCGTTGCATTTTCATGCGCAATAATTTCTACAACAGCACTATGTAAATTATTAGATGAGTAATTTTTTGCCGTACACCCTTCAACATAACTTACGCTTGAATTTTCATCTGCAATAATTAAAGTACGTTCGAACTGACCAAGATTTTGTTGTTCAATTCTATAGTAAGCCTGCAATGGAATATCTATTTTTACATTTTTAGGAACATAGATAAAACTTCCGCCACTCCAAACAGCACTATTAAGAGCACTAAACTTATTATCATCGTATTTTATAACAGTACCAAAATATTTTTCAAAAATTTCCGGATATTTTTTTAAAGCCATATCTGTGCCTAAAAAAATAACGCCTTTATCTTGCCACTCTTTTTTTAAATTGTGATAAACAACTTCTGACTCATACTGTGCGCCTTGTCCGGCTAAAGATTCATCTGAATTTTTGGCAACACCTAAATTATCAAAAGTTTTTTTTATTTCCGGATTTACATTTTCCCAAGAGTTACTATCTTTGGATTTTGGATCAAAATAAAAAGATAGATCATCAAAATTTAATTTACTTAGATCCGGACCCCAATTTTGCATCTCTTTATTTTTAAAAAAATTAAAAGAGTTTAGCCTATAATCAAGCATCCAAGATGGCTCATTTTTTAGCTTGGAAATAGCTTTTATAGTTTCCTGATTTAACCCTTTTTTATTATTTAAATTTATATTTTGTGAACAAATATTATCACAAGAATTACAATTGCCGGACATTTTTAATATCCCTCTTGCTCTATTTTTTCAGCCAAAGAAATATCTCCGGAATTTATAATAGATCCATCTTGCATAATATGTACAAAATCAGGTTTGAGATATTTTAAAATTCTTGGATAATGTGTGATAACAATTAAAGAAATATCTTTATTATCTTTTTTAATTTGAATGATACTTTCGCATACATCTTTTAGGGCATCAACATCAAGCCCCGAATCTATTTCGTCTAAAATTATAAGCTTTGGTTGCAACACAGATAGTTGCAAAACTTCCAAGCGTTTTTTTTCACCACCTGAAAATCCAACATTTAAACTTCTTTTCAAAAATTCGGGATTAATGGATAGTTGCTTTACTTTTGTTTGTAAATATTCTTCAAATTGATCAAAATCGAGTTCTTTCTCTGTATTATTATATAAAGAATTATATGCGGCACGCAAAAAAGTCTTAATATTTAAACCTTCTATCTCATAAGGATTTTGAAAAGCCAAAAATAGACCCATCTTAGCTCTTAGATTTACAGATAAATTGTTGATAATTTGTCCATTAAAAAATATTTGGCCTTCATTAATTTTGTATCCGGGCATACCCATAAGAGTATAAGATAATGTACTTTTGCCTGAACCATTCGGCCCCATAATGGCATGAATTTGCCCATTTTCTATTGATAAATTAACATTTTTTAATATTTTTTTATCATTTACGCAAACAGATAAGTTTTTTATTTCTAAAATTTTATTCACTAAATATCCTATTATTTTGTTTCATATGTATTAGTCTAGTTTATTAGATTTTCAAAAATAGAAAAAGGGCTACATTACATAACCCTTTTTATTTGATCAAGAATCTTGTCATCCTGAACTTGATTCAGGATCCAGTCATCTTTCAATATATGCGATTACTTTTCGTCATCACCCATACTGTGACCAATTAAACCACCTGTTATGGCACCTACACCAGCACCAATAGCAGCACCACCTCCGCCACCAGCAGCAGCACCAATACCAGCACCAGCACCAGCACCTATTAAAGCACCGCCTAAAGTCTTTTCTTGCTTAGAACAACCTGTTAAAAGGACTGTTCCGGCAAAAAGAATCAAAGCTAAAATAGCTTTAACCCCAAGTCTTTTGCTATTTTCCATAATCTCCCCCTATAAAAATAAAACATAATTCAACTTAATTTTTCAATATCTAATTGTATTTTATCAAAATAATTTTATATTTGTAAATATATTTGTAAGAAATATATAATATGCCCTAGATACAGCCATTTCTGGGTTGGGGCGTTTGCAGTAACTCATTAATCTTTTAAACTTAAATGGACTATTAATAGTTTCGTGTATTTTATTATATATTTATTTGGGGGTTTATATTATGAAAAAGATAGCATTAGCTATTATTGCAGCCATCACATTGGCAAATTCTGCACAAGGAATGGTCGCCAATGATTTAAATGATAACAAGAGTGAGCTAGTTCTTCAAGCAATGCTTAATGCTAATATAAGTAAATTGGAAATTAAACCAGAAACAAACACAACATCATCAACATTGGCTCCAGAAAAATCATCTACGATACCATTCGGTTCATTTAAAGTAACATATAGTCTTAAACCTGCAATTGCTTACGCAATAATACGAATGACGGTACCAGTAGGCTTTTCAATTGCAATGTATGCAATAGCTAAGTTCGCATACTCGTTACATACAACAATTTAAGTTATATAAATTTTTTTAAAGTCCGGTGGGGACATTTTTATGAAAAAAATATTTTTAGCTGTTTTAACAGCTGTAACATTGGCAAATTCTGTAAAAGCAGAAGAAATTGCCATGCCAATAATAACCCAAGAAATAAGTCAAAAAACAACTTCTTTTAAAGAAAAGATGAAAAATTTATCTTTATCTGCAAAAGAAAAACTGGTTACTACTTTTGTAAAATCACAAGATTTTGTTAAAAATCACAGTGGATTTATAAGTGGTTTGGCAATGATATCTAGTATGTATTTATCAAATAAATATAAAGATAATAACTTCTTCACAAATATGTTTTATTTTTCAGTTTTTTGGAGATTTTTTTTATGAAAAAAATGGCATTAGCTATTATCGCAGCCATCACATTGGCAAATTCTGTAAAAGCAGAAGAAATTGCCATGCCAATAATAACCCAAGAAATAACCCAAAAAACTACTTCTTTTAAAGAAAAAATGAAAAATTTATCTTTATCTGCAAAAGAAAAACTGGTTACTACTTTTGTAAAATCACAAGATTTTGTTAAAAATCACAAAAAAACAAGTCTCTTAATTTTTTTAACTACAACAGCCCTGATCTCAATTTATCTAAATAATATCAAACATGATCATTTAGATAATTTTAAAATTAACAATTCCAGTTATGATAACCCAACGTATTATTCAAAAGGCATTAATGATTGCTTCAAAGACTGTTTAAAATCCAAAAAAATTGGTTCTGAAAATTGTTTCGAAGCCTGCCTATATAACGAAGAAAATCTTGCAATAAAAGATTTTTATAAATGCATAAATTATAAAACTTGTAAAGACAACGTGATAAATCTTTGTCATAAGGTTTTTGATTTTTATAAATTAAAAGTAAATTCAATAATCGATATAGCAAATAAAAATGGTGAAAATTTATCTAATAATATGCCAAGCTTGAACCAATTAGAAAAAATATCCTGCGAACAATTGACAATAGAAAAACCTGATTATCTATACCGAAATACGGCAAAAAACATGACTAACTTGACTAAGGATTTGCTGTTTTCTCATTCAAATAGTTTATGTATAATTGGATCCAAATATTTTTCTAATTTTTGCAATAAATTTGCTCCTAATATTAATGCATTAAAATCATTAATATCGGATCTACACGAACGCTGGGTAAATCGAGCCTACAGATATTACTATTGGACTGACGATTTAAATTACTTTTAACCACTGGTTTTTATATAATTTATATTTGTAAAATAATTATAATTTTTTTTTCAAAACTTGCCGGAATAAGATAGACCTATGGGGGCGTTTGCAGTAACTCATTAATCTTTTAAACTTAAATGGACTATTAATAGTTTCGTGTATTTTATTATATATTTTTTTGGGGGTTTATATTATGAAAAAGATAGCATTAGCTATTATCGCAGCCATCACATTGGCAAATTCTGTAAAAGCTGAAAATTCATTTACTCTTGGTGATTCAATATTACCTGGTTCTGCAAATATCTTTATCGCCGGATTAACATCCATTGAAAACTTTGGAGAAGCTAAAAAAAATTATGATGAAGATTGTGATGCTAAGGAATTTTATAAATATCATGGTTATCTTATACGTAATAAAATTTCTTGGTACAAAAAATTTGCCGCTAAATATCCTAAAATGAGTTCTTTTGCAATTTATTTAGCAACATATTTCAGCTTACAAGCATTAAATAAAAATAATTTTGATTTGCTTATTTCTATTTTAAAAAATAATAGCGATAAAGTCGTTGATTTTGGAAAAAACTTAATTAAAACAAGTTGTACAAATATTTGTAATTAATAACAATAACTAATTTTTAACGTCCGGGGGGACATTTTTATGAAAAAACTATTTTTAGCTGTTTTAACAGCTGTAACATTATCACTAAATAACACAAATGCAAATATTATTGCAGAAGGTTTAGATAGCATATCACAATATGTTCAAAGTGATGCATTTGGAGATGTAGTAACATGTACACCTGAATTAGATAAACTATGGTTAAGTATGGAATCGTGCATAGAAAAAAAAGAATCATATGGCATAGATCTTAAAGATGCTGATGATATGTACTGCCTTATAAAATCAGGAATTAAAAATATAGTTCCAATAAGTAAATTCGCTTTTAATAAAATATTAAATATCGGCACAACTTTAGATAATTACTGCATGAAAAATAGCGAAGAATGTTTGGAATTTGGAAAATTAGCTGCCATTTCTACAGCCGGGTTAATAGGTACAGTATTAGCAACAAAATACGTTTTATACCCAACAGCAAAATACGTTGTGTATCCTGTTACAAAGAAAACCCTTGCTCTAGCTTACTTTTTAACAAAAAATACTATGAGTGCTTCTTACAATGCAACAAAGAAAACTGTAGGATTTGCTGTTAATACAACAAAAAAAGTCTATAGCAAAATTAAACCAAATAAAGGCAACAACGAAGAACTCAAAGATTTAACACCTAGCAAAAATCCTGCTTTAAGTTAATTTAAACTAATTTTGTACAATTATTTGTAATCAATAATAATAACTAATTTTTAACGTCCGGGGGGACATTTTTATGAAAAAAATATTTTTGGCTATTTTAACATCCATCACATTGGCAAATTCTGTAAAAGCAGAAAATATTGAAATTCAACAAATGCCACAAGAAATATCTCAAAAAACTACTTCTTTTAAAGAAAAGATGAAAAATTTATCTTTATCTGCAAAAGAAAAACTGGTTACTACTTTTATAAAATCAAAAGATTTTGTTAAAAATCACAAAAAAGCCAGCGCCTTAATATTTTTAACCGGCATAATCACAATTTATGCAAGTTATCTCGTAAAAAATCATTTAGATTATTTAAAAATTAAAGATACCATTTTTGACAATCCAATTTGCTACACTAAAGGAATGGACCTTGATGCAAAAGAAAATTTTGAACGCTGTCTATATGAAACGGGACCTGCAATATCCGAATTTTATAAAAAATATAATGCAGCTGGCGGCTTGAATTTTAAGAGTTTAGAAGAGGTAAAGAATGGTTGTCACAAAGTTTTCGATTTTTATAAGCTACAAGTAAAAGCTATAATCGATTATGCAAATAAAAATGGTGAAAATTTATCTCATGATATGCCAAATTTGAACGATTTAGATAAAATAGTCTGCGACAAATTCGCTACAGAACAACTTCCTTATTTAGATGAAGCAACAGCAGAAAATATGAATAAATTAACACAAGATATCATTAAAGCTCATTCAAATAAATTATGTGCAATTGGTTCTAAGTTTTTTAATAATTTTTGTGAACAATTCAAATATAATTTCGATTCATTGAAAAAAATTCAATGGGATATGTTTCTAAAATGGGTAAAAAGCGCCCGCAGATCTTATTGGTATGGTGAAACAAACTAACACTTAATTTAATTAAGATAGCATTAATTTTGTACAATCTTTTCAACGCACTTTTGGTCAACAAAACCAACGGTGCGTTGATTTTTTATTCTATAAAAATCACCAACATTATCTTCAACTCTAACAACAGTTGCTTGTGGAATAATTGCAATTAAAGAATAATCAGAACCTGCACCTGAATAAATTTTTGTATCATCCAAAACAACAACGCCATAGTTTGAAAAATCTAATTTATATCTTAAAACTAACGTCAACCCGGAAAATGCCAGGCCAAAAAATAATATAAATATCAACAACTTTCTTTTTCGTCTAAACAATCTTTGGATGCTTAAAAAAGCAATTATCCAAATTAGCAAAAATATAATTTTTATATTTATATGAGGCACAGTTCTTACGACTAACACAAAATAGTCTCTAATTAATCTTAAATCTTTAAACAATTGTAACTTATTGCTTTGTTTTTGAATGAAAAGCTCTTGTTTTAAATTATCAATTTTTTTAAGTACAGGTAATTTATCAAAAATACCAAGTTCAAGCTCTGCTCGTTTCCAATAAAGCATCGCTCTACCATAATCTTTATTTTGATATGCAATGTCACCCAAATTATTATTATCAACAAGATCAAAAGTACCTTGTCCAAGAATATTTTTTGCAAATAACGAAAAAACAAAATATATATATAAATATCTTTTTCTAAAAAACATTAAAAGCCCCTTCTATAAAATTATTATAAAAAATTTTATCATAAAATATATTTTTTGCTTGCGACTTGTTAAGATAATCATAAACCATAGTAAATATTTTCTGTTATGATAATGCCAATAATGTTATTCAAATAAGTATAATTTTGGCATAAAATAGTAGATTTATTTTTTATCCAAATACCTTAATCACAACTTATCTTAATGTCTTTGCACTTACCTTTATGAAATAAAGCTCTTTTAGTTTTTCAGCGGAAATTGTTGGTCCAAAAAACTTACTCCCATGTTCAAATAATTTTAAAGTAAGTTTTCGGGGCCCGACTAATATGAAAGCAATATTATTTTATATATTTTTCCATAATTTAACAAAAGGACATGCTGCAAGTCTAAACGTATTAGCCATTAAAAGAATCGGAGCTTCTATAGTTGTTAATGTATTATCAAATTGTGTAAGCATTAAACCCTTAAAGCTATCTGATGGAAAAAGAGTTTGATTTTCAAATAAAGTTTTTATAGTTGGATTTATATTATCAATTTCAAGTTTTTTTAATCTTTCATATTCTGATTTTATAAATTCATCTTCTTGATTTTTTTTTTTGAAAGCCTCTTGTGCTTTTTTATCTATCCAGCCATCAATATATGTTTCATCTTTATCATCGTCTTGAAAGTAAACTTTTATTCGTTTAGCTTTTTTAAGTTTTTCTATCGTCTCTTTATCGTTATAGAAAGTAGTTAATACACTATCAAGATTATCTTTAAAGTCTTTTAGCTCATCTATACCTAAATCCTTTGTCTTATCACGTTTAAGATGAACTGAATCTCTTATTTTTTTACCTATATCGGAATCCCATGTCCAATCTTTTATATTTTTTAAAGTATCTTTGGCATGATATCTGAATTTATCCGACCAGGCAGCACCACCCGCCGCAGCAACTGTTACCACAGCAAGCGCAATTCTAGTGTAATATTCAGGTTTATCTATATTAGATTGTCCTACCATTTGATTATTAGAAGCAGTAACCGCTAAAACATCTAAAGCTTTATTTATTTGTTGCTCTTTTTGTTCCATTTTACTTTCAAAAACCTCATCTATTAATATATCTCTAGCCCTACTAAGTACTGGTGTTGCTACAGAACCAATAGCAGATGTAACAACACCCATTGAATATAAATTTGACGAAATCAAAACTAAAATAATTATAATTGTATATATTTTCATAAACATCCTATAAAATTAAACTTACTTTTCCCTATAAAAAATATTTTGATAAATAAAAATTTAACTTTTTTTAATAATTTCTATTTTTGGCTCTCTTACTGAAATCACTTCTACAGTATAATTCTCTTCTGTTATTGCATAATGCACATATATTTTTTTATCTTCAATAATAATATTCCCTTTTCTAGTTAATTCATTAACCCATGGAGAATTTTTTATTACATACGAATGCCATTCAGGATTAAATCTATTGCAATCTATTAATCTTTTGTATCTATCTTGACTATAATAATGACCTGTTATTTTATACGCAGCAAAATTTAGATCAAAAGTAATTATAATTGTTGGTTCTAAATTATCTAAATTCACCCGCGCATCATAAAGTTCTATTACTAAATTACCTCCTTCAAATATAATACTCTTTATATCTTGCAATAAATTTTTATTTTTTATAATATCCCATCTTTCCCATATTTCATTATTTAAATTCAAATTTTTCATAATCAACTTTACGCATTATTTTTATAATTTTACAAAAGAGCTTCTTGAATACTTGGCTTACATGTAGTTAAAATATCAAGTACATAATTTTCATCAAAAAGTGAATAGTGAATTATTTTATTAGTATCAATTGTTGAATATGATTCATTTTTTAGCCAAGAAACATATTCTGAATTTTTCACCTCATAAAAACCCCACTTAAAATCAAATTCCGAATCTTTTTTTAGGTCTTCATACAATTTTGCCCTTAATTCTTCATTTGTTATTCTGTAAGCAATAAAATTAAAGCCAAAATTAATTACTATATCTAATTCTTTTTGAATTATATTGGTTCGAAAATCAGACAAAATTACGGAAAGACCGTCTGATCCATTCATAATATACTTAATATCATGGATAATTTTTTTTTCTCCTTGTATATGCCATTTTATAATTTTTTGTTTCACAAATTGTCCTTATGCAAATTTAATTATTTAATAAAATAAATTCTAACAGTTGGCGTCATTTGATTATGCTGTGCAAATAATTCGACCATTTTGCTTGTGAATTCAGATACTGTTATTTCAATTTTATCAAATTTTTGATAATCAAATGTATCTAAAGCATTAACATTGACAATAAGTTTTTTGATTTTTTTATTATTTAATAAATTTTCTAAAAATTCTTGAACTCGACTCATTCTTGAAAATAATGATTCATAAACAAGCTTAATATGCTCCTCTCCTTGAGAAATATCACAATCGCCGCTGAAAAGATTTTCTGCATTAATATCCATTGGATCATCTGTAATTTCAAAAATCATTTCATTTTTTTTCAAACCTTGCGATATTTTAGAAAATACAGGTGCTATATTACCACCAAAATTTGTTCCAATTCTATATTTAATACCTAATCCTGTTATAAAAAACGATAAATCAATTATTTCATCAAGAATTATATTCTTTTCAGTTAATTCAATTTTCACCAAAATTTTTATACTCATAAATTATCCTTAATTTAATGGCACAACTTTAATGGGTTTTATAATTTGACCATTTTGGTTATATTCAAAAATGTGCCTATGTCCATTTTTAAGATCCTGACCGGTTTTTCTATCAAAATGAGAATGATCATAATCTTCTCTAAACTTAGGTTGTCCATTTTCGTTATAGACTGTTTTAGATACAATTGTCCTCTTATTTGAATTATCTAGTTTATAATAAACAGAATTTGGTTCAGCCCTTTCAGGTGCCTGAGATGTACCACTTACCACCTTGCAAGACTTTTCTTTAGTTTTTTCTTGTTTACTATTTTGTTGAGTTTTTACATCAGAAGATTTTTCTTTTTCAGATTTCTTAGGTGATTCTGGAGTTTTATTATTTTTTTTATCATTTTTAGAATCGTTACCTTTATCTTTACCCTTTTCACTCTGTTTTTTATCATCAGTCTTTTTTGTCTTATCTGTAGCCTTATTTTCACTTTTATTATTTTCAGCTACTTTAGGCAGTTGCTTCTTATCTTCCTGCTTTTTTTTCTTATCAAAAAGACCTAAGGATTTTGCTAAGCCAAAAAGGGTTACTCCTGTAGAAACAACTGTTTCAAGTATTGATTCAGCTTTATCTCCAGCAGTCATAAAAATTTGATCCATATTATGTATTAAAATTGGATTTTCAGCTGAATCACATACAAAATAACAATGTGGTTCTTCAAGAGATAATTCATACACTTCTATATCAACATCAGAATTTTCTTTTATTATTTTATCTATAGATATTTCATT
>JAHIKO010000069.1 GCA_018897535.1 Candidatus Dependentiae bacterium | reverse complement strand
TCTTCAAAAGAAGTTTTAGATGATATTGATTCATCAAATGAATCTAGAGATCCAAAAAAAGCTATAAATGTTCAGGAATTAAAAGATATGCCTATTACTGAGCTTATAAAATATGCTCAAAGTTTGGGAATTCCTGAAGTTGTATCATTAAAAAAACAGACAATTATTTTTAAAATTCTTGAAACTCAATCCGATAAAAAAGTTGATATTTTTGGTGACGGTATCTTGGAAAGATTACCTGATGGATTTGGTTTTTTACGTTCTCCAAAGTTTAATTATATTCCGGGACCTGATGATATTTATGTTTCACCAATTCATATTAAACGTTTTGGTTTGCGAACAGGTGATGTCGTTAAGGGAACGCTAAGAAAGCCTAAAGAAGGTGAAAAATATTTTGCATTACAAAGAATTGATAGTGTAAATTTTCAGTCGCCATCTGCAGGATATCACAAAACCGTTTTTGAAAACTTAACTCCAATATTTCCTAATAAAAAATTTAATCTTGAGGGTGATCCTGCAATAATTTCTACAAGATTAATGGATATTTTTACACCAATTGGTATGGGCCAACGTGGTATGATTGTTGCCCCACCAAAAACCGGTAAAACTCAATTATTAAAAGAAATAGCAAATACAATTATTCAAAATCATCCTGATGTTATTATGCTTATGCTTTTAATTGATGAACGTCCTGAAGAAGTAACCGATATGCAACGTTCTGTAAAAGCCGAAGTTGTAAGTTCTACATTTGATGAATATGCAACACGACATGTTCAAGTTGCTGAAATTGTTTTAGAAAAAGCAAAACGACTTGTAGAGTGTGGTCGCGATGTAGTAATTTTACTTGATTCATTAACTCGTTTGGCAAGAGCCTATAATACATTGGCTCCGGCTTCAGGTAGAGTGCTTACTGGCGGTATTGATGCCAATGCGCTTCAAAGACCAAAAAGATTTTTTGGTGCTGCACGAAATGTTGAAGAGGGTGGATCTCTAACTATTATAGCTACAGCCCTTGTAGAAACCGGGTCCAAGATGGACGAAGTTATATTTGAAGAGTTTAAAGGTACGGGTAACATGGAAATACATCTTACACGTAAACTTTCAAATAGAAGAGTTTATCCAGCATTTGATCTTGTTCCTTCCGGAACACGTCGAGAAGAGTTATTACTCTCAGATGACAATAGAAAGAGAATGTGGATACTTCAAAAATTATTGGGTACCATGAATACCGTTGAAGGTATGGAATTCTTAATTGAGAAAATGCGTGAAGCAAAAACTAATGACGAATTCTGGGAATTGATGAATAAGAAAAAACAACAATAAATATGTCTATAATTTTAGGTATAGAATCTTCTTGTGATGAAACTGCTGCAGCTGTTTACGATTCTGATCGTAAGCAGCTGCTCTCAAATATAGTTTTTTCACAAATAAAATTACACGAAATATATGGTGGAGTTGTTCCGGAAATTGCATCCAGATCGCACTTGGAAAAAATAGATATTATAGTTCAAGCTGCGCTTGATACTGCTAATATTAATTTAAATAATATAGATTATATAGCTGTAACCAATAAACCGGGACTTGTTGGATCGTTGCTGGTTGGACTATGTTTTGCCAAATCTTTGGCTTTTGCTAAAAATAAAAAAATAATTGGCATAAATCATCTACAAGCACATATATTTTCTTCTTTTTTAAAAGTTGATAATTCAATAGAAGATGTTCCATTTCCACATATTTGTCTATCAGCGTCCGGTGGCAGTACTGTAATTTACTATGTTAAAGATTTTGGTGAATATGAAGTTATAGGCCAAACTATAGATGATGCTGCAGGTGAGGCTTTTGATAAAGTAGCTAAAATTATAGGTTTTGGTTATCCTGGTGGCGCTAAAATTGAACAAGCGGCAAAGGGTGTAGATTTTCAGGATTTTTATAAATATCCTAGAACCAAAAATTTTACAAAATCTTTGGATTTTACTTTTTCCGGTTTAAAAACAGCTGTTATGTATGATCTTGTTAAAAAGAATGCTTATGATTTGCAAAATGGTCCTATTTTTGAAAATATAACTTCAGAATTACAAAATCAGGTTTCAAGCTCGTTACTTGTTTGCATGGCAGATATTTTCCAGGCAAAAATCGAGTTAGCTTTAAAATTATATCCAAATGCAAAAGCTGTTACATTTGTTGGCGGTGTTGCTTGTAATAATTATATTTGCGATCGATTAAATTCTGTTGTTAATAATTTAGATAAAAAATTTATTAGCCCAGTTTGTAAATTCTGCGCAGATAACGCTGCTATGGTTGCTTTTTTAGGTGCACAAAAGGCAGAGCAAAATCAATTTTCAGATTTAGACCTTGATGTTTTTAAGTAATTCTCGGCAACATTTATTAATGAAGTAACAATAGTTCATTGTTGATCGTTTTACTTTATTTTGATTAATATTTATAATACATACTTATTTTGGCATAAGTTTAAAACAAAATTATGTAAAGAAAGATTTTTTTCATGGCAAATCGATGGATGACTTCTATCCCTTTTATTGATAAAGCAGATAACAGATATATAGACCTTATGATTAAGGAAGAAATCTTTGGGATTAATGCAGGATTCTTTTTATTTGGATTTATTTTATTTTTGGTAATTTTTTCTATTGTTCTTGCTAGATTTATTAAAAATAAGAAAAAGTAAGCTTTTTTTCCTACTTAAAATCAAGTTAATATCATTAACTCATATATTATTTCAAATAATTTTTTTTATAAATTATGTAAAATTTGCATTTTGATTGCAAATTTTACACATTATAATTTGTTATATTAGTTAATAATAAATTATGGAGCATTTATGTTTTTAAAAAGATTAAAATATAGTTTATTAAATATTGTGATTTTATTTTTTATACTTTTAAATCTTCCAGGATGTTTTGCTGGGAAATCTAAAAAGAAAAAGTTAGAAAATAAAAAGGGTACAATTGTAATTTTGAACGGTACATCAAGTTCTGGAAAATCTTCTATAGCCAAAATATTTAAAGAAAAATATGGTTATGAATATTTTAGTTTTGATAATACTTTTTATAATTCAGCAGCCGAATGGTTTGAACAAAGAGTTCTAAAATTGGAAAAAAAATATATAAAATTACCAAGAAACAATCCTGATGCAATTACGAGAGATACCCAAAAAATAATAGACAAATTAAAATTGAAAGAAGAAGACTATGATTTTGGAGTGGATTTTACTAAGAACCAATACGTAGAATTTGAAATTAATGTTTTTTTAAAAACTTTGGAAGACGCTAAACAATATTCATTAGCAGGAAAAAACGTGGTTGTTGATGTTGTATGGGACAACTTTAGGTATAAAGAAAAATTAGATGGATTTGATTATATTACGGTTCTTGTATATTGCAAATTAGATAAACTACTTGATAGGGTAAGGACAAGAAATACTATTAGTGAGGTTGAGCAAAGATCTTTTAAACAAGCTTTTAGTACATTTGAAGACTTTTATAAAGAAAGAGGATTTGAATCTGAAATATTACTTGATCAATTATCTAGAAACGACTTTGAAAAGGCTTGTGAATTAGTAAAAAGTGATTTTAGAATAGATAAAAAAATTGAATTAAACGAAGAATCTAATTTTAAAAAAGATAAATATAATGAATTTATAAATAAAATAAAAATAAATTTTGGTTTTGATAATAAAGAAATAGAATCTGTAAAAATAACGCCAAAATTATCTCATGACTTAATTGTAAATACAGGTGAATTTGAGCCTGATGTTTGTGCTGAAAATATTAAAAATTTTGTTGAATCTGAAAGATTGAAAGAGTGGCCTGAAATAACTCGAAATGGAGAGACTGTAGCATTTAGAGTTTATAATAAAGAAAAACTTTTAGATGAAAAATTTATAGAATCGCTTAGACAAATTTGGTTAGATGCAAGCTTTTCTGCATATATTGAAAATGAAATAAAAGAAAATCCGGATAGTTCAAAAGAATTAGTTGAAAAAAATCTCAAAGAATTTTTAAATAATAATTGGCCAAAAAATGGTTTTTTGAAAACTAAAAAAGGTAAAGCATGTTTTGATGTTGGCATCTATCCAGTAGTTGCATTTAAAAACGAGAAACCAGTAGCATTTGTATTTTTTGTAAATGATCTTGTTAATGAAAATGGAGAAATCCATAATATTTTGAAATTAAATGAAAAATGGATAGAACCAATAATGGTTCATCCTGAAGCACAGAATTTAGGATTAGGCAGAAGTTTGGCTTTTTCAATATTAAAATTCTTACCGGATACAGAAAGAATTATTGTTAAAGCTGATAAAGAAAATGATAAAGCATGTAATTTTTATGAAAGAATTGGATTTAAAAAGTATCAGCAAGATAAATATGAGTATGATAAAGATGAAGAGCAATTTTTTGAATGGATAAAAGATAACAATTAAACAAGTTTATCAATTTCTTCTAAAATATTTTTAATATGCTTTTCAACTTTTATATTATCTAATTTATAAACGGTACCTATCTCGTAAAAGTTTATATTTTTAATATCTATAAATCTAAATGTATATAAAAGTTGTTTTTTAGATGGATTACATGTGAAATATTTTCTATAAAACGCTGGTGCCATAGATGTATTTACAACAAAAACTTTTTCAATTTTGTGTAAAGCTTTCGCATTATTTCCTGATTCATATTTGTATGCATAATTTGTTATAAGATCGACCCAGGCTTTAAGTATAGAGGGTAAAGAATACCAATATATTGGGTGAACGATTATAAGTCTGTCGGCATTTAAAATTAGAGATTTGTTTTTTTGAAAAAAACTATTTGATTCTAATTTTGTTTTATCGTGGGTATAAAATGGTATTTGGTCTGCGTAATCATAAAGATTAAGAATATCGATTTCAATATTATTATTTTTTACTGAATTTTTACTTTTTAAATAATCAATAATTTTAGAAAAAATAAAACTATTTAAAGATTCTTTTTTATCATGTGCAAGAATAGCTAAAATTTTCATTTAAGCCTCATATTTATTGGATTAATTGGGCCAATTTTTTAGGATCATTATCAAAATTCTTTTTTTCTATTGCAATTTTCTCGTGAAAAGGCAATAAATCAAGCGATCTTAGTAAAGATTTATTTGATTCCCTTTTTACTCGGGCTTCAACCAAATTATCTTTTAATTTAATTTT
>JAHIKO010000068.1 GCA_018897535.1 Candidatus Dependentiae bacterium | reverse complement strand
TTATCTTTTAATTTAATTTTAGGTAATTTTAAAAAATTAGCTCCCGGATTTACGCTCCAAACTTCGACTTGTTCTATATATTTAGGATTTATTAAAACTATTATGCAATTATCAGGAATTATAAAATTTTTCTTTTTCAAATTTTTTTCTTTTTGAATCCACTTTTTACCATCGACAGATCTTTTAAAGCTGTACATTTTGTAAGGTTTTTCTACTCTTACTCGCAAATATTTTAATGTGTTTGTTTTATCGACTTTTTTTTGAATGTGCTTGCAGACTAAAAAAGAATATTTATCAATATATTGATCCATTGGAAATGAGTAAAAGCCATTTTCGTCATTTCTTGTTTGTTTGCCGTTAAACAATATTCTAAATGTCGGGGTTGATTTCCAATTTGGGTTAACTTGGATGTAACCCTTTGAACTAAAACCTGCATTTAAATAATTTTTGCAACAAAAAGATATAAATACTAAACTGAATAATAAATAAATTATTTTTTTATTGATATGCATGCTAAATCTCCTTATCTTGAAATTATTAATAACACATGTTTTAGTTTTTAACAAAAAAGGTTTTAATGCAAGTTTTAGATAAAATTAAAGCAACTTTAAAAAAGGCCTTTACTGATGGTTGGTCCGTTAAAAAGTTAACTCAATCTTTTTGTACAGGAATTTATATAGCCTTTTCACCGTTTCCGGGATTGCATACTGGAATGATGTTTGCTGCCAAATTTCTTTTTAAGCTAAATTTTCCAATTCTTTTTTTAGCTACATCATTTAATAATCCCTGGACCATGGTAGCTTTTTATAGCTTTGATTATTTTTTTGGCTATTGGTTAATACATACTTTTTTAGGATTTAATCCAACTTGGACAATATCGCTGGCGCGTATTTTTGGATCTGGTAAAATTTGTATCTGGTCATTTTTGGTTGGGGGAAATATTTTAGGGTTATTATTTGCCTTTGCCTTTTACACGCCTGTTTACTTTTTATTTAAGGGATTGGTTAAAAAATTTAAAAAAAATTATGAAAATAACAAGTTATGAAAATAATAAATAAAAATAAAAAAGCTTTTCATGATTATGAAATAAAAGAGACAATTGAAGCCGGAATTGCATTAACCGGCGATGAGGTAAAATCTATCAGACAGAATAATATTTCACTTGTTGATTCTTATGCAACAATGCATAACGGTGAAATTAATTTACTTAATTGTCATATTGCACCATATTCTCACGCATACATAAAAGAAGACAAATCAAGAAGATCAAGAAAACTTTTGTTACATAAAAAAGAAATAAATAAATTAATTGGTGAAATTTCAAAAAAGGGCATGACTATAATTCCATTAAGCATCTATTTCAATCAAAAGGGATTAATAAAGGTTGAATTAGGTATTGGAAAACACAAAAAAGCAGCAAGCCAAAAACGAGAATTACGCGAAAAAGATATTTTGCGTCACGAGGCTCGTGAAAGTAAGTATAAAATATGATCATAGGTTCTAAGGTTTATCACGAAAAAAAAATTTATAATTCTTTGGAATGGGCAAAAGAAAATATGGATTCAGCTCCGGATGGATCAATTTTTATTGCTGATGAGCATGAATTTACGCGTGGGCGACAAAATAGATCTTGGATATTTGATAAAGATCAACTTGTTGTGACTCTTTTACTAAAACCTAAAATTTTTAATAATTTAACGGGTGAAGAGCTGGAGGTTAAATTAAGTAATTTAAATATGGCTATCACTCTTGGAATCTTAGAAAAACTTGAAAAATTTAATATAAATTTAAAATGGCCCAACGATTTTAATTATGAAAATTATAAAGTTGGTGGAATTATATCGCAAGTTGTATGGCAAGAGGATAAAATTTTAGGTGTGATTTTTGGTTTTGCTATAAATGTAAATAACTTAATTAAAGATAAGATATTAAATTTAAAAGCAATAAGCTTACGAGAAATTTCTGAAAAAATAATAAATAAAGAAATTTTGCAAAAAGATATTTTGAATAGTATCGATAAATTTTATAAAAAATGGTTAAATTTTGAATTTGATAATATTTTTAATATATGGCGCGACAAGTTAAGTTATTTAAAAAATAAAAATATTTTGATACATAAATTTGATGGCAAAATAATTATCGGTAAATTTAAAGATGTTTTAGAAAATGGTGATATGTTATTTGAATCTGAAAATAAAATTCAAGAACAAATTTCTTTTAATATTGTTGAAAATGTTTTGATTAAATAAAATTATTTAAAATTAAAAAAGGCCCGCATTTTTTGCGAGCCTTAATTTTTTGGATGACGTTTAACTAATCTTCGTCGTCTTCATCCCAATCATCATCGTCGTCGTCTTCATCATCCCATTCTTCATCGTCCAAATCATCTTCGTCATCAAAGTCTTCATCGTCAAAATCTTCGTCTTCATCATCCCATTCTTCGTCGTCTTCTTCTTCATCTTTTGCCAAATAAACTAAGTCTTCTAGAAGATCAAATTTTTCATTTAATTCTTCTGCTAAATTGTATGAATTCATATTTATTCTTTCGAAAAAATAAACCTACATATTATTTTTTTACAAGTGTATTGATAATATAATAGTTGATAAAAAATATGCAATAGTAATTTTATATTTTAATCAAACAATTTTGTTTTACCCAATTTTTTCCAATCACTATCAAATTTTTCTATACCCTGAAGGGTTAGAGGGTGTTTAAAGACTTTATCCAAAAGTGTGGGGGGAATAGTGGCTACGTCTGCACCGGCAAGAATTGAATCTTGAAGATGTATCACATTTCTTATGGATGCTGCTAAAATTTCAGATTTAAAGCCGTAATTTTGTTTCATTATTACCAAATCTTCAATTAAATTCATGCCGTTTACGTCTATATCGTCCCAGCGGCCTATAAATGGGGATATATATTTTACACCGAGTTTTGATACAAGAAGAGCTTGAGTAAGCGAAAATATTAATGTGACGTTAATTTTAATATTTTCTTTGGTTAACATTGATATTACCGGTAAATATTCTTGAGCAAACGGTATTTTTACAACAACATTTTTAGCTAAAGAGCTTATCTCTTTTGCTTGCTGATAAACACGTTCCGGTGTTTTTTCTACAACTTCTATGCTAACGTCGCCGTTTACCATATTGCATATATCCAATAGCATGGATTTAATATTACCACTTTCAAGAGCTAAAAGAGATGGATTTGTTGTAACTCCATCAATAACGCCGGTTGGTATCCATTGTTTTATTAACTCTTTATTTGCCGTGTCTAAAAATAGTTTCATATTTTTCCTATTACTTTATAACAAAACTAATTAACTTATTTGAAACATAAATAGTTTTTACTATTATTTTTCCTTCAAGCCATTTAGTAACGATTTTTTTTGCTTCACGCTCAATAAAATCTTGATCTTGGTCTTTAGTTGTTGAAATCGTGCCTCTTAGTTTTCCATTTATTTGTATAGCTATTTCTATGTTATTTACTTCTGCCAGTACCGGATCATATTTTGGAAAAGACAAATCTTCAAGTTTTTTATTTAAAAGTCTCTCTAGTAATTCACTTGAAAAATGTGGAACCATTGTTGAAATTGCAACCAAAAGCATTTCCAATATTTCTTTATTTAATTTTAGCTTTTTACCTGTTAAATCGTTTAAATATTCCATAATTGCTGATACAGCAGTATTTGTTTTGAAATTTTCAATTCTTGTTTCAAACTCTTTTAAAAATAAGTGAAAACGTTTTAAAGATTCTTGAGAGATATTTTCATCTTCAGATACAATATTTTCTTTATTTGTCAAAAATATCCATAATCTATTTAAGAAATTTTTCACACCTTTTATAGAATCTGTCTGCCAAACAACATCTTCTTCCGGCGGGCCCATAAAAAGCATATACATGCGTAATGCATCGGTACCTAATTCTTTAATTATATCATCAGGATTTACAACATTACCTTTTGATTTTGACATTTTTTCTACCCGGCCTGATTTTTCAGAATACATGCAAACTAGGCCCTGGTTAAATAACTTTGTAAATGGTTCGTCAAATTTTAAATAACCCAGATCATACAAAACTTTAATATAAAATCTTGAATATAATAAATGTAAAACTGCATGTTCAATACCACCGACATAAAGATCAACAGGTAGCCAGTATTGCATATCTTGACTATCAAATGCTTTATCTTTTAAATCAGTATTTGGATAACGTAAAAAATACCAACAAGATCCTGCCCATTGAGGCATAGTGTTGGTTTCTCTTTTGGCTGGTCCATTACATGTTGGACATTTTGTATTTACCCAATCTTCTATGGTTGCAAGTGGAGATTCACCTGTGCCTGATGGTTGATAATTTTCAACTTCAGGAAGAATTACCGGTAATTCATTTTCAGGTACTGCTACAATACCACATTTTTTGCAATGTATCAGTGGTATTGGTTCTCCCCAATATCTTTGACGAGAAAAAATCCAATCTCTTAATTTGTAAGTTGTCTTAAATTCAGCAATATTTTTTTGTGCAAGATCTTCTACTATTGCCTGTGCTCCTGAAGTTTTTGCATCTAATCCATTAAATTTATCTGAGTTTATTAAGATGCCGTCTTCTTCTATTGCACTAGTTAAATTGTTATCGTTGTCAGTTTTTATTACTTGTAATATTTCAAGATTAAATTTTTTAGCAAAATCAAAATCCCTTTGATCATGTGCAGGTACTGACATTATTATTCCGGTACCGTAATTTTTAAGAACATAACTTGAAAGCCAGATGGGTATTAATTTGTTATTTACAGGATTTATTGCGTACGCACCTGTAAATACACCTGTTTTATCTTTGTTTTCAGCTGTTCTTTCAATCTCAGATAAATTTTTAACTTCTTCCTGATATTTTTTAACTTTTTCTTTCTGATCTTTTGTTACAATCTTTTCAACTAATTCGTGATCGGGAGCCATAACCATAAATGTTGCACCAAAAAGCGTATCAGGCCTTGTGGTAAAAACTTGCAAATCAATTCCGGATTCCGTTTTAAATATTATGTTGGCACCTTTACTTTTTCCAATCCAATTTTTTTGCATAAGTTTAACTTTTTCAGGCCATTCCAATCGATCTAGGCCTTCAAGTAATTTTTCGGCATATTCTGTAATTTTTAAAACCCATTGTCTGATATTTTTTTTCTCCGTTTGTGTTCCACATCGATCACAAACGCCGCCAACAACTTCTTCATTTGCAAGCCCGGTAAGGCACGATGGACACCAGTTTATAGGCATATTATCTTCGTAGGCAAGACCTTTTTTGAACATTTGCAAAAATATCCATTGAGTCCATTTATAATAATTTGGATCTGTTGTATTTACTTCTTTTGTCCAATCATAAATTGCACCCATTTGTTTAATCTGTTTTTTAAATATTTCAACATTTTTTTGAGTGCTTATTTTTGGATGAACTTTATTTTTTAGAGCATAATTTTCTGCAGGAAGTCCAAATGCATCCCAACCCATAGGATGTAAAACATTGTAGCCCTGTAAAAATTTTATTCGAGCATAAAGATCTGAAAAAATATAACCTTTCCAATGTCCAACGTGTAATCCCGATCCGGATGGATATGGAAACATATCAAGACAATAATATTTTTTTAGATTTTTATTATCTTTTGAATTGTAATATGGTTTTTTTTCCCAATATCGTTGCCATTTTTCTTCAATTTCTAAAAAATTATAGCTCATAGTCAGCCTTTTTGCTTTTAATAATTTACTAATAATATGTGTTAATAACATAAATTAAATAACAAAATATTTATTACTATATGCTCATACTCTATTTTTGTCATCTTAATAATCTGTATGATTTTTATTCAAAAAACAAATCTATATAAATATATTTTCCATTAGAAAATTATAATAAAACTCAGCCTTTTTTAAAATAAAAACGATAGCATTGATTTTGCGCTCAATAATTTCTTATTGTAAATATGAAGGTGGGATTGTTTAGGGAAAAAGCTTTAAAAGGGCTTTTCAGGGGGGATTATGAGTATAAAGTCTAGGTTATTTATTGCGTTGTTTCTTTCTATAACTTCTTTTAATCATATATTTTCTATAGCAGATTGGACAATATTAATTTATGTCCAGGCTAAAAATAACTTGAGCAGATTTGCTACGCAAAATTTATACTCTATGGCAAAGATCGGCTCTAATAACAATCTGAATATTTTGGTTCAGTGGTATCAACCTGGAAAAGATGGTGTTTGGAGGTATCAAATTTTAAAAGATGAAATAAAGCTTGATACTTATTTACCAATAAATAGTGATGGAACAAATGTAAAAGATCTTGTTGATTCTATGGAATGGGCTGTAAATAAATATCCGGCAAAAAATAATTTTTTAATATTATGGAATCATGGAGTTGGAATAATTGACCCTATTTGGCACAGACGATCCGGATTTGGATTAGGTTATGGATTAGGCTTATCAGGGCAAGAATTTAATGAAGTTGTAATTAATAATCAAAATATAGTTGAGAACCAGGTAATAAATTCTAATGATCAAGAACAGTTTTTTCCTATAAAAATTGATGATGAATTAACTCAAGCATTTAATAATTCACAAGACTTTGATTATTTAACGCTAAATCAGCACAGGGGAATATTATTTAACGAACAGTCTAGAAGTTATCTTAATAATGAAGAGCTTTTAGAAGCTTTAAAACAGATTAAAGAAAATGTTTTAAAGGGTAAACAGTTGGATATTTTTGGAATGGATGCATGTTTAATGTCCATGATTGAAATTGGTTATCTTGCACGCGGATATGCCAAATATATGGTTAGCTCGCAAGAAGTTGAGCTTGCTTATGGTTGGAATTATTTGGATTTGTTTACAGCTATTTCTTCAGGAACAACTACTCCGATTGATATGGCAAAAGGTTGCGTTTTGACTTATCATAATTTTTATCAAAATAAAATTGATTTTTATACCCAATCGGCTGTCGATTTGGATCAATTGGATAATGTAAAAACAAGTATAAATAATATTATATTGAAAATTAATGAAGCAAAGAAAATTTCATTATCTCAAGTTAAAAATTTTATAAAATATGCAAGACGAGCATCAACTCAATTTACAAATAAAAGCTATATAGATTTATATTCTTTTTATTTTGAACTTATAAAACAGGTTGATGGTAATTTGTGTTTAACGAGTAATCAACTTTTTAAAAATAGTCTTTTAAATTTAAAATCGGAACTTTTAATTGGAATGAAGTCCATTGAAAATGCTGTTGTTGCTAAGACTTCAGGTAAAAAATTTGCAAATACTTGCGGGCTATCAATATATTTCCCAACCGGATCTGTTGAGCAATCGTACTTACAAACATCTTTTGTAAAAGATAGTTTATGGCTTGATTTAATTAAAGATGCTTTTGTATAAAAATTTCGACTTACTTTATCGTTTGTTTGTGTTACCCTGCTTGTTGAATTATTAAAATTTAATAAGCGGGGTTTTTTATGCAAAAACAAGACGTGAATAAAAGTAATGTATTTATAAAAAAAGAAGATGAACAAATTTTGGTTATAAAACGAGAAATTTTATTTGCTCATGAAGAAATATCCGGAATAAAAAAAATCGATTTTAATTATTATCAAAATTTAATAGAAAAAAATAAAGAATTTATTTGGCGATCTTTAGCTGAAACTGATAAAAATTATAAGCAGATAATTCCGTATCTTATTTTTAATTTTCAAGATAAATATTTTCTAATGCAAAGGCAATCAAAAGCCAGTGAAGTCAGATTGCAAAATATGTATTCACTTGGCATTGGCGGTCATATACGTCAAGAAGATATAAACGGGTTTGATATTTTCAGTTGGGCAAGACGTGAATTTTATGAAGAAGTTGATTTTAAAGGCAATTTTGAAATAGAGCCAATCGGTTTACTAAATGATGATTCAAATGATGTTGGTCAAGTTCATGCCGGGTTTGTTTTTTTGTTACATGGAGATTCAGCCAATATAAGAGTGCATTCTGAATTAAAATCAGGAAAGCTGCTTACACTTGATGAATGTAAACAGCTTTACGATAGCATGGAAAATTGGTCAAAGCTTGTTTTTGATTTTTTAAATCAACGCTAAATTTTACTTATTTTCTATTATATCTTTCGTGTGACTGGTGTATTTGTGTTTTTGTTTTGGCCGAACAATACTTAAACGTTCGTTTTCTGAGCGAATTGTTATTTCAAGATCATCTTGTTCTTTTAGTTCCATTGATGGCTTGAATCTTTTAATTTTATAATCATTTACACTTTCTTTATCATCAAGATTTTTTGCTAAAACCTGAATTGATTTAATTTTTTGTTTTGGATGTTTAAATTTTATTTGAGCCTGTGTGTCGTCAGGTTTCATATTAATTTCGTGATATTTATCGCTTTTAATTTTAACATTTATTTTTTTGTCTGTTTTGTTATAAATATTGGCAACGGAATATTTTGGATCTTTTTTTACAACCTTTTTTACCTTAATAGATATGCCTTCTTTATCTACAACAATTAACGTTTTTTTGAAATTTTCTATTTTAAAACTTTTTTCATGAACAATTTTTGGCTTCCATACTGTAAAAATGTTTCTTGTGTACATCGTCATTGATTTTATTTGTTTTGCATTTCTAAAAGCACCTTTTTTGCTTTTTGCAGGAATGGTAATTGTTTGTATTTTATTTTTACCTAAATTAAAATCTATGCGTACTTCTTTTGATAGTTTATTTTTTATAAATAAAGAATAAAATTCGCAAAGACTCATTGTTGTAAATTTACCTTCTTTTTTAATTTCTAAAATGTTTGCGCTTCCGTTTTTACTTTTGATTGGTTGATTAAAGATTTCTTTTTTATTTTTATTTGTACCTGAGAGATAGGTAAATTCTATTTTGGATATGTCTTGGGCTGATTCAAAGTGATTATCGCCCAAAGCTTTTACTTTTAATCTTTTTATAAAAAGCTCTTTTCCGGATAATTTGCTTTTTTTGTAAAAGCTTAACGAAAAATTATCTTCAGTTTGATTGTCGATAATTATTTTGCATGCTTTAGAAATAAGGGGGGATGTTGAAAATAGAAATAATATTGAAAAGATTATTTTTGTTTTAGTACTTTTTATCATAAAAACTCTCCTAAGCCTTTTATTTTTTAAATAACTAGACTTAAGTTAAAGAATTTATGTCCAAAATCATAGAAAAAAATTTTTTTTATAATTATTTAATCTGTTAACGTATTTTTGATGGGAATAAAAAAGGGCCTGATTTTTATTTCAGACCCTTTTTCTTAAAAATTTTTTTATTAAATTAATTTTCTTCAAACATCCAGTCATAAGCTTCGAAAATAGTTTTATTTTTAATATTTGAAATAGTATTTTCGATCTTTAATATTGTAATAATATGATTTTTTTTAATTAAATCATTGAATAAATCTTTTTTTATTTCATTGTCTAAATTTATTTTTGATCTATAAAGATATTCAAATTCATAATTTGTGTATTTTTTTGATTCAAAACCTAAGAATTTTAAATAATCTTCTATTCTTAGAGTATGAAAAACACCAGCAAATATCGATACATCGGAATTACTTTTTAATATTTCGATTAAAAATTTTATTTCTATTGAATCAGAAAGTTTAGCTACCAAATTTGATAAAACTTCTTTATATTTTTCTTTACCAATATTTGAAAATAGGTTAAAACAACTTTTCTTTATATTTACATCTTTATTTTCATCATAATAATTTTTTATTTCGTTTTCAAAATTATCTTTAGCCTCATTTATTATTTTTATTAATTTTTCTATTTTAATTTTACTAATATTTATGGTTTTATCGTTTATTTGTTCTATTTTTTTACCAAAGAAAGCTCTTTGTCCTTGTATAATTTTTTCAATAGAAGTTTTATCAGATAATGATTTTAATTCATTATATAATTTTTCAAATTTAGATTTTAAACCTATGTCATTATGTATGACAGTAAAATTTGTTAACAATCTATATAAAGATCTAGTTTCAATTGCTTTAATATTTATATTATTTGAAAATTCTTTATTCATATACAGATCAAATGAAGAGAACAATTCTTTTTTTGGATCAATTGAAGAATTTATTAAATTATTTAATACTTTGGTTAGTTCTTTTGTTGCTTTATTTGGATTATCACTAAAATTTTCAACTAATATAGTTAAAGGCTTTTTTCTTTTTATCTTTTCTATTTTCTCATTTAAATAATTGAATTGTTCTTCGCTATTTAATTTATGCAAATCAGCATATAAAAAAACATTTTGGCCGGT
Organism: Candidatus Dependentiae bacterium; assembly: GCA_018897535.1. Taxonomy (NCBI): domain Bacteria; species Candidatus Babelota bacterium. The sequence goes on along the minus strand of JAHIKO010000068.1, from coordinate 14,324 downwards.
TTCCGGATTAAACCAGTGACTTGCAGCGATAGTTTTTGCGGTTACAGTATAAAAGTTAAATATTGTTGCAGTTAATACTGCAAAACTGATTTTTTTAAATAAATTATTTTTCATAAAAAACCCCAATTTTAAATTAAAATTAATTTTCTTCAAACATCCAGTTAAAAACGTTAGTATTACAAAATTTATTTAGTTTGTCATAATTGTCATAATCTTGTTTTTTTATAATTTCTAAATTTTCTCTGTTCATTTCTTTTTTTAATTTAAAACCAAGATATTCTAGAGAAGCTTCTATATTTAATCCATGTCCTGCACCTACAAATATGGCTATATCTTTTTTTGGATTATCTATAATATTTATTAGTGTTTTTATATCCACTGATAAATTAAATAAACTCTTAAATTCTTTTGTGAAATTTTGATAATTTTTATTAATTTTAATTTTTGAAATCATAAGATCGATATAAAAATCTTTTTTTATATTATCATCTGATAGATTATATTTTTTAAATAAATTAATTGCATTTTTTTCTATTTCATTTTTTTCCGTATAAATCAGATACACTAGCTCATTATTGCTTTCGTGTATTTTTATTTGTTTTTGTAAAAAATTAAGGAATTTTTTTAATATTCTTTGTAATGTAAATTCTTTAAAAGTTTCTTGTATTAAATCTAATGTTTTTAGTAATTTTTGATATTCGTTTTCATTTAATTCTGTAGCATTATACTTATTTGATTTTACAGCATCATATTTTCTTATATAGTGGCCCATTAAAAAAGGAATTCCTCTTGTTTCACAGGTTTCTATTTGTATTTTTGATGAATTAATCAAGTCATATAAATTACGTAATAATGATTGCTTTTTAAAGTATTTTTTTAGAGATTGTATAATAACATTATTAGTTTCTTTCAAAATTTTTAATTCATTATTATTAGTAGTTTCAATTTCTTTATCACTTAGGATATAAGATTCAATAAAGATGATTAAATTACTATTTGTTTTCTCTTTTAATAAATTTATTAAATATTTAGTTTGTTCATCTGAATAAATATCGTGTTTATCAGAATAAATATAAACATTTTGCCCTGTTTCTGGATTTAACCAATGACTGGCGACAATAATTCCAGCATTTACAGTATAAAAGTTAACTGTAAATGCTATTAATACAGCTAAACTTATTTTTTTAAAAAAATTGCTTTTCATAATAAATCCCTAATTTTTAATTAAAATAGATATAATAATTACATATAGTAATATTATACATGTTATTTTAAATAACAAAAACGCATATTTTTGCTTAAAAGTGGGGTTTTTAGTTTAAAAATGACCAAATTTTAAGAAAATCATCAAATTTTATCTGTTGTGCGCGAAGGGTAAAAATATTATCAGGAATTTTAGATAAATCATAGTGAGTTTGTCTTAAATTATTGGAAAGCGTTCTTCTTGGTGAGTGAAAACATAATTTTAGAAATTTCCAAAATTCTGTTTCATTTGGAATTTCTTGAATAATCTCTTTGGGTTTAAAGTATAAAAGTCTTGAATCAACCTTTGGTGGTGGCGTAAAAGATTCCGGTCCAACCTTTTCCATAAGTTCAAAATCAAAATTGTGTTGTAAAAATAGCGAAGTTGAATTGTAGCTTCTTCCTGATTTGGCCACAATCTTTTGAGCGACCTCTTCTTGAATCATAACAACACCTTCTTGAAAAAGTGTTATATTTCTTTGAATTAAGAAAAAAATTGGAAATGTTATTTGATAAGGTAAATTGGCAAGCATAACCCAAGGCTTTTGATCACTTAATACACTTAAATCTGCATCCAATATGTTTGTTATATTGATTTTAAGTCTTGGATCTTTGACTATTTGCTTTACGTAATCTGCCCATTCAGGGTCAATTTCGTAAACATAAAGTTCTTTGCATTTAGTTAAATTTAAAATAGCCTTTGTCAAGAAACCGTCACCGCAACCAATTTCCATAACACTCGTTTCAGGTTTGATGGAAACTTTTTTGATCATATTTTCGACTACCGAAAATTTGCGCAAAAAGTGTTGGCCAAAGTGCTTCTTTTTTCTTGGTTTTTCATTAAAACTATTAAAATCTATCTGTTTTTTTATCATATTTTTTTATAAATTTGTTGATTGTATAACTATTTTCTGTAATTATATCATGAGTTATAAATATTTGTTAAAAAACTAGTTATTTTATTTATGAATATTTAACCTGTTTGACAAATAGACATGATTTTGGTCTTATTGTGTTAGTAAAAATCTTTGAAATTTACGGGGGCGTCACGGTTTCGACGTGATATTTGATGTTTTGAGAGCATGTCGAGTTTTGTATGGGAACTTGTAAAAAACGTACAAATCAAATAAGTGCAAACAATAACGTTGCATTCGCTTAATTTAGATATTAAGTGACTTGTTGGGGATGTTTGTCTATCAATTGAACCAACTAGTATTAAAAAGATAGAACTTGCCAATTAGATTTTTTTGTTTTGTATTTGGCAAAAATTACTAAACCGGCTTTTATATTAATCTGTGCTCTTGAGGTGATATAAAAGTATATTCAAGAGATAAACATGTAGTGCTTGGAACTGATAGTGTTGCGGACATGGGTTCGACTCCCATCGCCTCCACCAGCCTTCGCTCCTTCGGAGCTATGGCTGGCAGGCCATATTAAAGATTTCTAATTATATGGCGTGGTTATAAAATATTTTAATATCTATTAAGGGGGATAGGATATGTTTTTTTTATATCAAAAAAAAGTTAGTATATTTTTAATAATATTATTATTAAGTACAAGTTTATTTGCTAATAATTTTATATTTTTTGTTAAAGATTTTTTATCTAATGAAAATGTAACGATTCAAGATTTAACAATTCTTCAGAATGGGATTAATAATACAAAAAAAATTAAAAAAGCTGAGATTGAAAAAATATTGGATAAATTAAGTATTTTATTGGTTGCTGATAATAATGAGCTTAATGCTCAATCTAAAAAAATTAAAATTCTTGAAATTTATTGCATTTTAGCTGAAAAAATAAATGTTAATAAATATATTGATGATTTTATATTTGCAGTTAAAAATTCTTTATATAATTGTTTTGTGGGTGTAAAAATTCAGGTTGTGGAATTACTAAAGATAATTGTTGCAAGTGATTTTTTGCATAAAAATAGTGATGGATTTGAAAATTTATTTTTAATAAACAGTTTTACAGATCAAACCGATGAAACTGTTAAAATAGCTATTGTTGAATTATTTATTATGCTTATTGAAAAAGATCTTGAATTTGATAAAGCTAAAATTATTAGAGAAATTTTTTTGCCGAATTCAAGTGGAACTTTACGCTCAAGAATATACGATTTGGATACAGCAATTGATGAATATAATTTAAGAAATACTCAGAGCAATAATGAAAATGCTTGTTCTTTATGTGAAATGTTTTAGAACGTTTTTTAACTAAAAAAATTATGGATGCACAGCTTTCTCTTTTTAAAAAAAATATAAAGCCATTACCTGAGCTTATCAGACCAAAAAATTTGGATGATATTTTTGGACAGGAACATTTATTAAAAAATGGATCTGTTTTTAGAAAATTAGTCGAAACCGATTCGTTTGGCAGTATAATTTTTTGGGGACCTCCCGGGACCGGAAAGACTACTCTCGCCAATGTTATAGCCAATTTGACTGAACGAAAATTTATTAATTTTAATGCTGCATTAAATGGAACTAAAGAAGTAAAAGAGGTTATAGACCTTGCAAATCAAGAAATAAATTTTGGTGGCAAAGCAATAATTTTATTTATCGATGAAATACATAGATTCAACAAATCTCAACAAGATTTATTTTTAAAACCGGTTGAACAAGGTCAAATAATTTTAATTGGTGCTACTACCGAAAATCCAAGCTTTGCCGTTAATGGTGCTTTGCTTAGTAGATGTTCGGTATATCTATTAAATCAGCTAAACGATCAAGATCTACTCAATATAATAGAAAAAATTATTTTACATTATAAATCTGTTAATAGACAGATAGTTATAGATGACGATGCTAAAAAAATAGTTGTAAATTATGCTAATGGTGATGCAAGAACTTTAATAAATATTATAGAAATGGCTATAAGTTTTGCTAAGGGTTTAATTAAAAATTGCGATATAGTAACCGTTGATATTGTAAAACAAATTTTATCTACAAGAAAATTTGCATACGATAAAAATGGAGAAGAGCATTATAATTTACTTTCAGCTTTACATAAATCAATTAGAGGTTCCGATGTAAATGCAAGTTTATATTGGCTGGCTCGTTTAATTGAATCCGGTGCAGATCCACTAATAATTTGCCGACGTTTGACAGTTGCTGCGAGTGAAGATATTGGACTTGCCGATCCTGATGCAATTGTTCAAGCCATATCTGTTAGACAGGCTGTAGAATTTTTAGGTTTGCCCGAATGTAAAATAAATTTATCGCAATTGGTTATTTATCTTGCAACTGCACCAAAGTCAAATAGTGTTTATATAGCAATAAATGAAGCTATAAAAGATGTGCATGAAAAAAATAATTTACCTGTGCCGTTAAATATTTGTAATGCTGAATCCAATCTTATGAAAAATTTGGGTTATGGAAAAAATTATAAATATGATCATGAGTATAAATATCATTATTCGGGCCAGGATTATTTGCCCGATGATTTAAAAGATTGTATATATTACAATCCCGGTGAACTTGGGTTTGAAAAAGAAGTTAAAAGAAGAATGGATTTTTGGAAAAATTTGAAAAGTAAAATTATTGAAGAGGAAAATAATGGTTGAACGTGTTGTAATAATAGGTTCCGGCCCCGCAGGTCTTTCTGCCGGAATTTATTTGGGCAGAGCAAAATATAATCCATTGCTTATTGAGGGTATGCAGCCCGGAGGGCAATTAACAACAACTACAAAAGTTGAAAATTGGCCCGGAATAAAAGAAGTTATGGGTTTTAAACTTATGATGGACATCAAAGAGCACGCCAAAGCTTCCGGATGTAATATTATTTCAGATACTGTAGTTTCAGTCGATTTCTCAAAAAAACCATATAAAATTTTTACAAAACTAGGAAAAGAGATTTTGGCTGAATCTGTAATAATTACCACAGGCGCCAGCTATAAAAAATTAAATATTCCCGGTGAACAAGAATATTTTGCAAAAGGTGTTTCTGTTTGTGCAACTTGCGATGCCCCATTTTTCCAAGATAAAAATGTAATCGTTGTTGGTGGCGGTGATAGTGCAGTTACCGAAGCTGAGCACATAAGCCATTTTGCAAAAAAAGTTACAATAATTCATATACTTGAAGAGTTAACTGCAAAAGATCCGATAAAATATAAAGTAATGGAAAATAAAAAAATAGAAATTATTTATAACTCAGCTGTTAAAAAAATTGAAGGTGATGGTCTTAAAATGACTAAAATAACAATTGAACATCAAAAAACCGGTGATACAAAAGTATTATCTGCAGATGGTTTGTTTGTGGCAATTGGTATGAAACCGAATACAGATTTTTTAAAAAATAATATAGAACTTGATAATTATGGTTATGTTGTTTTAAAAGGTAAGACTGTTACATCTAAAGATGGTATTTTTGCTGCCGGAGATGTTGCTGATTTTACTTACAAACAGGCCATTACTTCTTCCGGATTTGGAGTTATGGCGGCACTTGATTGTCAAAAGTTTTTATCAAAAAAATAATTATTTTGTTTTTATATAATTTTTTTCTTGTTGAAATTCTTTAATTTTTTGGGCAATGGCTTTTTCTGCAATTTCTTTGCTTAAAATTCCATTGCCTCTATTGTATGCGCTAATTTGCATTTCTTGTACTGCTTGAGCCAAATCTCTACCGGAAAGACCGACTGTTTTTTGAGCTAAATTATTTATAAATATTGGGTCTATCTCAGGTAAGATTTTTAAATTTCGTTCAGTATTTTTACCATTAATTTTTATAATTTTTTTATCTTTTAAAATATATTTTTCTAAATAAAGTTCTATGATTTGTCTTCTCTCTTGAGCACCGGGAAGTGGAAAATTTATTTTTCTATGAATTCTACTTAAAACTGCAGGATCAAGTTCTTCAGGATGATTTGTTGCAAATATAAACATAATTTTATCTGATGATTCACCGGTGCGAGATAAAAATGCATTGACCAAATTAATAGCACTATTGTCTAAATTTTTTCTGTTTTTTAAAAAAGAATCTGCTTCGTCTATAAATACAATTAAGCCGTTTGGGCTATTTTGTGCCCAATCAAAAAATTTGTGTAATTCATTGATATCATCGCCCGGTTCGAATTGGGCAAAATCTGCTCCGGAAAAAATTGCATAATCTGTTTTGCAAAATTTTGCCAATAATTTTGCAAACATGGTCTTACCTGTACCGGGCAAACCGTAAAATAAAGCATTTCTAAAATTTAATTTGTTTAATACCGTATTTTTTGTATCTAAAGCCAAATCGCTTAATTCTGCTTTTAAATCTGCCGGTAAAATTACTTCTTCGATTTTTGCAGCGTCAGCTTTTCTACCTAATATTTTTTCAAGCCAAAAAGCTTTAATTTTGCTTTTTAAATTTATTCTACTGGATTCTCTTACTAAAGTTGGCTTATCAATTAAAGTTTCTAAATAGTTATATGTTAATTTTCCGGCATAGTATGAAGCCATGGTTCCGGCCGCAGTGCCAACAGTAAAAGCTGCAACTTTTGTTAAATTTTCTTTTTTCAAACTTTCATTAATAAATGTTTGAATGCCTTGAACTGTTTTTTGAATTTGAGCTTCACGTTCTTTTGCTTTTTCGTCTGATTCTATCTTTGTTTTTTCATCCAATGCTTTGTTGTCTACTATTTTGTTCAAAGCTGCAGTTCTTAGATTTTGTTGATTGGCTATTTCTTGTTTTAGATCTTGAATTTTTTGTTTGTAATTTTGTATTCTATTTTCAGCTATTTTTAAGTTGTTTGTTTTTTTTTCTTTTTTTAACTGATTTATACGATTTTCTATTGATGGTATATATTTGTTCCATTGATCTATTTTTATATTTAATTCTTTTATATTTTTTTCAGTTATATCAAATATGCTTTCTAAATTTTTGCTGTTAATTTCCAATAGCTCAGGTTCTGTTGGAATGTCTTTTTCGTTTAAATCCCAAACTGTTTCAGCATTTGGATTTTGTGAGCCAAAATTTTCCCAAATAGCAGCGTTTGCATGTGTATTTAAAAACAGTATTTGAATAAAAAAAGTTAAATAAAAAATACTCTTAATTTGCATTATTAAAATCCCCCAATGGATTTCCCTAAAAAAATAAGAATTTAATATAGCATAAAGAGTTTAAATGGCAATTTTTTAAAACTGATTTTCAATCAATTCTTTAAACACTTCTTTTTCTCTTGCCCCGGAGAATCTAAAAATCTCTTTACCATCTTTAAAGAATATAAATGTCGGAACGCCTCTTATGCCAAAATTTGCGCCAAGTTCGCCGATTTTTGAAACATCAGATTTAACAAATTTTATTGTTTGACCAAACTCATTTGCCAACTCATCAACGATAGGTGCCATCATTTTACATGGAGGACACCAGTGAGCATAAAAATCGGCAACGACGTTACCTTTGTAGTTTAAAACTTCTTTTTCAAATTGAGCTGCAGATTTTATATCTATAACAGTTACTGTTTGAGTGCTTGCTTCATTTTTTTCTATAACAGGCTCAGGCTGTTTCTCAATTTTAGGTTGTTCAACTTTTACCGGTTGCTTTTCCGGTTGTTTTGTTTGTAAACTTTTTTCTTTTAAATTTTCAGATTTATATCCAATTTTGCCCAAAAATTTTTGTGCTTGCATTGCAGCTTTTGCTCCTTGACCTGAAGCTATTATTAATTGTTTGTACTCAGGTTCACAAATATCTCCAACTGCAAAGATTCCTGATTTGGATGTTTTTTGGCCATTTTTTACAGTCAAGTATCCAAAATTATCCATCTCAACTTGATTTGAAAAAAGTTTTGAATTTGGAGTTGCACCAATGGCTAAAAACATTGCATCAACCAAAATTTCAGATTCTTTATTTTCTTTTGAATTGTAAATTTTTAAGCCGGTTACTTTTTCATCATCACCAATAACTTCTTTTACATTTGTGTTATATAAAATTTCTATATTTGGATAAGATTTTACAAGCTCAGTCATTTTTCCTGCAGCTCTTAAAAAATCTTTTCTGACTATTAAATATATTTTTTGTGCAATCTCGCTAAGATATAATGCATCAGAGATTGCGGTATTTCCACCGCCAACAATGGCGACCGTTTTGTTTTTATAAAAAGAGCCATCACATGTTGCGCATTTGGATACACCGCGGCCAAAATATTTTTCTTCGCCCGGTATATTTAGCATATTTGGTGTTGCTCCTGTTGCTATGATGCAAGAAATTGCAGAAATAGTTTTTTCGCCGTCATTGTCTATAATTTTGATTAAATATGGCCAAGTTGAGAAATCTACGTTTGTTACTTTGGCTGCTGATATATTTGCTCCGGAATCTTTTGCATGATTTTTTATTTTATCCATCAAATCAGATCCTGAGATATTTTTTTCACCAGGCCAATTACAAACGGCATGAGCACTTGTTATTGCGCCTCCGGGATTTTGTCCTTCTATTAATATATGTTTTATATTTGCTTGGCTTAAATAAATACTTGATGTGAGTCCGCCAATTCCGCCACCAATAATTACAACTGGATATGTTTGTTTATCGTATTTAATATTATCAATATTAAATCTTTTAATATTTTTACTTGAAGAATAGTTAAGGCATCCTACTAGAAAAAAAAGACAGATTACCAATGTAACATTTTTGATAGCATTCATTTTTTTACCCTAAAAATAATTTTAAATATTTACCCAACTTTTAAAATATTAACACAATCAAAAGTTAAGTTAAGATCACAAAATATGAAAAATTATCTATTTATTGATTCTGAAGTATTATTAGTGAAATAATAATATATGAAAATATTAAAAATATTTAAAAAATAAAAAAGAAGGGGATTTTTATATGTTTTATATTGGTAGAAAAAATAAACAGTTTAATTTAGGGCTAATTATTGCTTTATTTTTAATAATATCCGGTATTACAGCACAGAGAAAAATATTTGCCTTAAACGACAATATTACAGAACAAACACAAAAAGTGTCTTTTTTTAGTATCCAAAATTTAGAAAAAATATTTACACCTGAAGAATCGCCTGTTTATTTATTAATTTTAGCTTTTATTGTTGGCATATTTACAAGTTTTACGCCGTGCGTTTATCCAATGATTCCAATTACTATGGGAATTTTACAATCTCAAGCATCAACTTCTTTATATAGAAATTTTTTATTATCGGTATCTTACGTTTTGGGAATGAGCACAATATATGCAATATTTGGTTATATAGCGGCAACAAGCACTGTAATTTTTGGCCAGTGGTTAACCAATCCATGGGTTGTTTTGTTGGTGGCTTCTCTTTTTATTTATTTGGCTTTGTCTATGTTTGGATTTTATGAAATTAAAGTTCCGGCATTTATGCTCAAAAGACAATCGTTGAGTGTCAAAGGTTCTTATATTTATAGTTTTTTGTTTGGTGTTGTTTCCGGTACGGTTGCTTCTCCATGTTTAACTCCTGCATTGGCTATTCTTCTAAGCTTTGTTGCAAAAATTGGAAACCCGATTATAGGTTTTTTATCATTGTTTTTATTTGCATTTGGTATGGGAATTTTATTAATAGTAGTTGGAACTTTTTCTGCTTCACTTAATATTTTACCAAAAGCTGGGTTGTGGATGGTTGAGATTAAAAAGTTTTTTGGTTTTGTTTTGTTTGCAATGATAATTTATTTTATTCAACCGTTTTTGGGTGGGTTTGCCGTTTATAAATTATATGCAGTTTTAGCTCTAATTGTAGGATTATATTATCTGATAAAAGCCAATAATAATAAAATAAAAATATTTATTGGATTAATTTTTATTATACTATTTTTAAGTCTTACTATTTGGATAGTTAAAGAAAAGCGAATTAAAAGTTCAAGATTATTGGCTACTAATTTAAAACCCGATAAAATGTTGGTTTGTCTTAGCACTGCAATGCATAAAAAAGTATAAAAAAATAAGGCGCATTTTTAGTGCGCCTTATTTTAAAAATTTTTGAAAATTTAGTTACTTTAAATTTTCTGTATCATTAGAAGCTTCTTCTACTTCCTGAGATACTTCTTGATTTTCTATTTCTTGAGTTATAACCTGATCTTCTGTTTCATTTTGTTTTACTTCTTCTGTTTGTTTTTCTGTTGGGCAGCAAGAATCTTTTTTGCAGCAAAAGTTACAGCCGGATAAAAAAACTAAACAAGCCAAAGGTACTGCCAAAAATTTCATAATTAACTCCTTATTATGAGGTTATATTTCACACAAAACATATAATATCTAGAAAATTTTTATTAGTACATATACTCTGTACTAATAATGGATAATTTTATACTAGGTGAAAAATATGACAAGACCTAAATTTTTATCAATAATATTTTTATTGGTAATATCTTTTATTTTTTTAAAAATATATCAACATAATCTTTTGATAAAACTTAGTTATGAAAAACAACGTTTTGCATTAAAAAAAGAAGAGTTAAAGCAAAAGAAAAATTTATTATTGGTTGATTTTTATAAATTAAAAGATTTTAAAAGAATTAAAAATATAGCCAGTCAAGAGCTAGGATTACAGGAATTGACTTTATCTCAAATAAAAACATTTACATCAGTCTATTAAAAGGGGTGCAAATTTTTATGCTTAAAAATGATTATAAACCTAGAATTTTAATTGTTTTTTTTGTATTTGTTATTTTTTATTTAATTATAGTTTTAAGACTATATATTTTGCAAATTCACGATAATAATTTTTTTGAAAATTTAGCTAATCAGCAATATCTTGTCGAACTAAAAATAAATCCCGATAGGGGCAAGATTTACGATAGAACCGGGGTAAATCCTTTAACAATAAATGTTTTAGTAAATTCTGCATTTGTTTTACCAAGGCAATTCCAAGAAAAAGAAGTAATATTAAATTTTTTGGAAAAAAATTACAATGACGTTTATAAAAAAATTAAATCAAATGATAAATTAAAATTTGCATGGCTAGAGCGGCAACTTACGGAAGAAAGAATTAATTATTTTAAAAGCAAAAATTTAAAAGATGTTCTTTTTATGCCTGAACAGTCAAGGTTCTATCCATATAACAGTGCAGCTCAAATTGTTGGTTTTACAGATATAGATAATATTGGTCTTGCCGGTATTGAACTTTATTTTAATAAATATTTACAAGGAACCCCTACAACCGTTGAATTGAAAAAAGATGCAAGATCCGATTCTTTTTATTTTGATAAAAGAATTATAGAAGAGGGTGTAAAAGGACAAAAGGTTGTTTTGACCATAGATTCAAAATTACAATTCTTAGTTGAACAGGAACTTGAAAAGACTCTAAATGAATTTAATGCAGCTGAGGGATCTGTTTTAGTTATAAATCCGGATAATGGTGAAATTTTATCGATGGTAAATTTACCATCATTTGATCCAAACCAAAAATCGATTGAAAATTTGGAATATACAAAAAATAAAATTATTACGGAAAATTATGAATTAGGTTCCGTAATGAAAACATTTGCTGCGCTTGCAGCTCTACAAGAGGGTGTTGTTACGCCTGACGAAATGATTGATTGTGAAGGTAAAGTTGCATTTATAGATAATTTTAGAGTTGAAAATTGGAAATCTGTTGATGTGATATCATTTTCTGATGTTATAAAATATTCGAGTAATGTTGGCGTTGCAAAAATAGCCCAACGTCTTGGACCCAAACTTTACACTCATCTTAAACGATTGGGTTTTGGTGAAAAAACGGGAATTGAGTTTCCGGGTGAACGTACAGGGTTTGTAAATCCGCCATCCAACTGGTCCAGATCTTCATTAATTGTTATGTCATTCGGTTACGAAATTATGGCCACATTATTGCAGCTTGGTAAAGCTTTTTCAATAATAGCTAATGGTGGATATGATATTGATCCGGTACTGGTAAAATTTCCGTCAAGAAATAAAAATTATTTTGAAAAGAAAATTTATAAAACAGAAGCAATTGAGCAGTTAAAAGTAATTTTAGAATCAATTGGATCTGTTTATTCTAAAAATCTTGAAGGTTTTAGAGTAATGGGAAAAACCGGAACGGCAAGAGCTATAGAAGATGGAAGATATTCAGATAAAAAGCATAATTATTCTTTTGCCGGTATTATAGAAAAAGATAAATATAAAAGAGTTATTATTACATTTGTTAAAGATCCAAAAAGCGTCGGGTTGTGGGCTTCACAAATTTGTGCTCCATTATTTAATCGTGTTGCAGAAAAAATGATAATTCAAGATTTAACGTCGGGTGAAATTTCTTAAAAATTAATAGTGATTTTTTATTTTAATTTTACTATGATCTTTTTTGGATCTAAAAATTAAAATAAAGGATTTTATTATGATAAAAAAATTACTATTAATTACTTTTGTTTCTGTATTATCAAGTAATATTTATTCCATGGGCTCCGGATGTGATGTTTCAAGTTTTCTTTCAAAATTTTCTAAAGAAGAACAAATAGAACAGTTAAGTATGTTAAAAATTTGGCAACTTGATAAAGATACAGTTGCTTATTTAAGAAGATTATTAGAAAGATTAAAAAAAGAAGTTTCTGAAAATTAAGTACTAGAAAAAAAGTAGCGAAGGGCTATAGCCCTTCGCTACTTTTTTCAATCAAAATTCTATCGATGAAGAATCTGATGGGTATGTTTCAGAGCTGTTGTCAGAGCTTTCGTCACTGCTGTTATCGCTATCAGAATTTTCATATTTTTTATTCAATCGTATGGTTTTTGTCGAACTAGAATACACACCCTTGAAATATAGAAGAAGTGTTTGTTTATTTGTATCTTCAAAATATATTATATTGAAAAAGTTGACCGATAATTCTGGGTTGTCAAATTTTTTGTTTTTTTTATTTTTTATTAATTTTAATAGTAATTGTAATGAATTTTTTTGGATATTAGAATTATTGTTATAGATGCCTGATAATGCAATCTTAAATGTTGATTTATAATCAAATTCTTTATTTTTTTTTAAAGCTTTAAAAGCATTTGCAATCTGATCGAAGAGCTTTGCATCGCCTTTAATTGCTCCAAAATCTTCTATAATATACGATTTAAATTTTATTGTTTTTATCCAGTTTATATTTCTAAATAAAAAATCTCTATTTTCTGAAATATTGTTTTTATAAGTATCAGATTTTTTATCTGTTAATATGTTAATAATTTTATTGATAGCACCAATAGATTTCTCGCTGGAATGAATAAATTTATTCTGATCTAACTCTCTTAAATAATCATGCTTAATGTATAAAAAAAATATATACAAGGATATGAATCTTATTATCGTATTTTCATCTAATATTCCTAAGTAAGCTAAAACAAGCTCTTCTTCAAGTTGTGGATTTATGATGTCTAATTTTTTTAATTTATGGTCATGATCTATTGCAATTATTATATTTTCGTCAAAATTGGGTTTTAGTTGTGTAAATGTTGCATAATAAAATTCTCGAAGAGTGCTTAAAAAAAACTGATTAAATCCATTATCACCTACTACAATAAGTCTTGGCTGAAATTTTATACAGTATTCTGAATAATATGCAGCAAATTTTTCCGGATCTTTATTTTCTTTTTTTACTAATTTTTTTAATAAACGAAACGCTAAGTTTTGAGTGGAATCATCCTCTCTTAAATTACTTTTTATGGGTTCTTGTATGCCCCTTATCGCATCACAAATAGCTTCGGTATAATTAATATTATTATCGTTTCTTTTTAAGGCAGTTAAGTAATTTGAAATTGTTTTATTTGTAATGTATTTCCTATTATAAATTTCTAAGTTACGTAAATATTCTAAATTTGAATCTCTATTTTCGTTTTTTTGATTTATGACGCCTTGTTGTACAAAAAATCCTGAATAAATATTATTTTGACTAAAACAGGTTGTTAGTAAAATAAAAAATATTAATTTTTTAAACATGAATTTCCTTAAAAAATTTACTTTGGGTCTTTTAAATTTTTGATTTTTTTATAAAATTTTTTTAAAATTTTCAAAAATTTGAGCAGGTGTTTTTTGCGAAACATTTAGTATTTCAATATTAATACCGGCAGATTTGTATGCACTTATAAGTTCAGCTTCATTTTTATTATAAATATCAAATCTTTGGGCAATTACTTCAGGTTTGTCATCTTGTCTTTGAATTA
>JAHIKO010000067.1 GCA_018897535.1 Candidatus Dependentiae bacterium | reverse complement strand
ATTTCGTTAAGGCTTTTTTCTTTGGGCAAATTTTCTATGAAATTTGTAATGGCATAAGCTTCTTGTTTGCCCGATCTTGAGACTATGGAAAGAATTCTATTGCTTGCTTTTTTTTCTGACCAAAGTTTTTTATTTGTTCTGTTTTTATTATTCAAAATAATATGATTTGCAGCTTCAAGTATTGGTGTAACGGTTCTATAATTTTGTTCAATTTTTATTAATTTTACAGGAGCAAAATCGCGTTGAAAGTTTTGCATATTTGTTGCCATAGCTCCTCGCCATGAATAAATGGATTGGTCTTCATCGCCTACGGCACATAGCGAATCAATATTAAACTTATTATTTTCATTCGTGCTCATCAGCTTTAAAAGTTCATGTTGTACCATATTTGTATCTTGGTACTCATCAACTAAAAGATGTCGAATTTTATTTTGAAAATTTTTTCTAAAATTTAAATTTGTTTTAAATATTTTTAAAATTTCAAGCAACAGGTCATCAAAATCAAAACTGTGAGATTTTTGTTTTTCAGACTCATATTCAAGATAAATTTCTTTTACTATCGGTATTGTAAATTCATCAAAATCATAATTTACTTTATTTTTGTAATTTGATATTTGGTACAAAATATCTGTTGGCGAAAATTGTTTTTCAAGACCATATTTTTTTATAATTTTTTTTATTAAAGATTTTTGATCGTCTGCATCTATAATTGAAAAATTTGTAAAATTTAATAATGTTGGATTTGATCTTAATAATAATAAACAGTATGAATGAAATGTGCCAACATACGGTAATTTAAGGTTTTTGTCTAAAAATTTTGAGATACGTTCTTTCATCTCATTTGCAGCTTTGTTTGTAAATGTTAATGCTACAATTGCTTGAGGACTGACATTATTATTTAAAATTAGATTTGCTATACGAGTTGTAATAACTCTGGTTTTTCCGGATCCGGCTCCTGCAATTACAATTGCCGGACCCGATTCAAAGATTACGGCATTTCTTTGCGGCTCATTTAATTCTTTATTTAAAAATTGATTAAAATTTGTCATGCGTTTATCCTTGAATGAGTTTTAAAGTTTGTTAAAAGCAAAGTTTAATATTTCAAAAAATAAAAGTAAATTTGTTTAATTTTTTTATGAGGGTGATATGAGTATTCAAGCAGACAAATGGATTTCATATATGGCTAAAAATTATGGGATGATAGAACCATTTGAAGAAAAACAAGTACGTTATATCAATGAGGGAAAAACAAAAGTTGTCAGTTACGGTCTTTCAAGTTATGGATATGATTTAAGAGTTGCCGATGAATTTAAAATTTTTACAAATGTATTAAATTCAATTGTTGATCCAAAAAATTTTGATTCAAGTTCTTTTGTTAATATTAAAAGTGATGTTTGCGTTGTTCCGCCAAATTCATTTGCATTGGCTCGTAGTGTTGAATATTTTAGAATTCCAAAAGATGTTTTAACAATTTGTTTAGGTAAATCAACTTATGCTCGTTGTGGAATTATTGTAAATGTAACACCGTTTGAGCCTGAATGGGAAGGCCATGTCACTCTTGAAATTTCAAATACAACGCCACTTCCTGCAAAAATTTATGCAAATGAAGGATTGGCTCAGGTAATATTTTTAAAAGGTGAAGAGTCTTGTGATGTAACTTATGCACAGCGCGGTGGAAAATATATGAAACAAAGAGGTATAACATTGCCATCGGTTTAGGAGATTTTATGGAACAGGCTTTAAATAAAGATAATAAAAATTTTGCTAATATCAATAATCTTAAAGTTCGTTATCCATATGGACAAACAGATCCATATGCAATAGTGGAGCTAATTGCCACATCTAAAATTGAAGGCGATAAATATAATATAGATCAGATGCCGGCTCTTTCTGCAAGAGTTTCTCATGCGGCAAGCGGAAAAACCGGTTTGGATGCCGAAAAAGATAAAGGCTTGATGAATTATTTAGCTGAAAATTTTCATTTAACACCATTTGAACATCAAAGCGCAACATTTAAAATAGTTACACCATTGATCGTTGCAAGACAGTGGATGCGACATAGAACTCAATCTTATAATGAAGTTTCAATGCGTTATTCTGCAGATCCTGTTGGAAAATTTTATTATCCTGAAATCTGGAGATTGCAAGCAAGTACGAATAAACAGGCAAGTTTAGGCGAAGTTGAAAATCAAAAAGAGTGCTCCAACGTTTTAGAGAAAGCTTATGAAAATTCATTATCGGCTTATAATAAATTGTTGGAATTGGGCGCTTGTAGAGAACAGGCAAGATTAATAGTTCCTGTTGGAAATTATACGGAATTTTATGCAACTGCAAATTTAAGAAATTGGTACGCTTTTTATAAACTTAGAATTGCAAATGATGCACAATGGGAAATTAGGCAATATGCAAAAGTGATTGGCGAAATATTAAGTGAAATTTGGCCTAATTCTTGGAATGCATTATTGCGAAATAGTAAGTAAATTATTATTGATTTTGTTAAAAATAGCTTTTATTTCGGCATTATTTAAAGTGTCTTTTTCTGTTAATAAAATATTTGAAAATATTTTTATTTTATTAATATTTTGCAAAATTATATTTTTTGTTTCATTAATATAGTTTTGCAAAATATTTTTTATTTCTATGATATTTGGACCGGCGGTTTGAGGATAAAATTTTAATATATCTTCAATAACATATTCCAAATCTAAATATATTCCCTTTGATGCATTATTAAAAAACATTTCTTCTATTATGTAACTTGCAAGCATTATATTTATATCGTGCTTATTTTCCGGATGAATTTTGAATTCTGTATGAGGGTTTGTAGTGATATCATTTTTTATTGTTATTTCACTTATATTACTAATGCCTAGAAAGTGTTCATAAATTATTAAATGTGCAGCTTCATGTAATGCACTGCGTTCTTTACTTCTTTGAGCATTTTCATTTATTGCTGGGAATAAATTGGTATTTTGCCAAGTTTCTTTGTGTTTATATTCGGCATTTAAGTTTTTGGATAAAAATATGCAAAACGATATTGTGATTAATTTTTTTAAAGTAATAATTTTCATCATATTTTTATGTGAATATTAATTTTTCAAACCATAACAATTAAAAATCAATTTTTCTAAATCTTGTTTGAATATGCTCGATTCAGGAAGATTGTAACTTAATATATATCTAATAAATTCTTTTACAATCTCTTTATTTTCTTTGTCTAAAGGATTTGTTTTTATTAAATCTATTAATTTTTTTACTGTTGGATTTTCTAAAATAGTATTAATAGTTGTATTTTTATTTTATTAATATTTTGCAAAATTATATTTTTTGTTTCATTAATATAGTTTTGCAAAATATTTTTTATTTCT
>JAHIKO010000066.1 GCA_018897535.1 Candidatus Dependentiae bacterium | reverse complement strand
TTCTTTTTTTGGCGTAAATTTTTTTGATGCCAGCATAGAATATGCGTTTGGCAAGCAAAAAACACTTATCAAAATTAAATGCTTAATTTTAAATTTCATACAAACTCCCTTAATAATAAAAAAATTAAATTAAGAAACTCCGGAATTTTTATCCAACGTTCTATACATAATAGCTTCTCTTATATGCTTTTTGTCTATGATATCGCAACTTTCAAGATCTGCAATAGTGCGAGCTATTTTTAATATTTTATGATATCCGCGCATACTTAAATTTAATTTTTCAAATGCCAGCTTTAAAGTAGCTTCAGCATCAATCGTTAATTTGCAATATTTTTCTATCTCAGGAGAACTCATAAATGCATTTTTTACATTTCTTTTTTGCTGAACATTTACTGCATTATCCACTTCAGTTTTCATTAAAAGAGAATTTTTACTTGTTAAATTTTTATTATTAATTTCATCATAATCAACCGCTGATACGTTAACATGAATATCAATTCTATCAAGCAGCGGTCCGGATAATTTTGCAAAATAATTTTTTATCTGATTTTTAGTGCAAACACATTTACCACTTTTATCACCATAATAACCGCATGGACAAGGATTAAGCGCAGCAACAAGTAAAAATTCAGATGGATATTCAAGTGATGAATTTGCACGTGATATCAAAACTTTTTTACTTTCCATAGGCTGACGCAAAACCTCAAGCGTGCTTCTTTTAAACTCTGCAAGTTCATCTAAAAACAAAACACCTTTGTTTGCCAAACTAATTTCACCGGGTTTGGGATGACTTCCGCCACCAACAAGCCCAGCTTGAGATATTGTATGATGCGGAGAACGAAATGGTCTGTGTAAAACCAAAGACTTATTATCCAAAAGCCCTGCAATCGAATAAATTTTTGTAGTTTCAATTATGTCATCAAAAGACATTTCAGGTAAAATTGTAGCAAATCTTTTTGCAAGCATAGTCTTACCTGCACCGGGAGGTCCAATAAATAAAATATTATGCATTCCGGCAGCAGCAATTTGCAATGCCCTTTTAGCCATATTTTGACCTTTAACTTCGTCAAAATCCAACGGATGTTTTTTAATTATTTCTGAAAATTTATCAAATGTTGAATCTGTGGGCTCAATATTTTTTTGACCTCTCAAATATTCAACAAGTTCTACCAAACTTTCCACGCCTATAATTTCTATGCCTTTTATTAAACTGGCTTCTGCACAATTTTGCTTTGGAATAATCAATCTTTTTTTATTATCTCTTAACATTCCATGAGCAACAGATAAAACTCCTCTTATTGGACGAATTTTACCATCAAGGGCCAATTCACCCAAAAATAAACTTTCTTCTATAAATTCAGACGTCAAATTTAAAAATTTTGCTGATTGTAAAATAGAGACGGCAATAGGAACGTCAAATAAAATATTTTGTTTTTTAAGATTTGCAGGAGCCAAATTTATAGTTATTAATCTTTCGGGAATTCTTAAACCGCTATTTTTTAGCGCAGCAAGTATACGTTTTGAACTTTCCGTAATCGCTTTATCCGGAAGACCTACAATATTAAACTTAATTAATCCCATCGATAAATCGGCTTCTACTTCAACTATTTGCGAATCTATACCAACAGGAGTAGCTGAATAAACTTTTGAATGCATTAATTCCCCACCAAAAAAAATGGGAGAGATTTTTCATCTCTCCCGTAAAAATTCGAATTTAAATTAAATTAATTAAGCTGCTGCAGGCTTTTCTGCTGGAATTTCTTCTTCTACAACTTGACCAATTTCTTGTTCTTCAGATGTTGCACCTGCACCCGGCATCTGAGATACTGCTTCTTTAAAATAATCTTCATTAATATCTAATGTAAATTCTTTTCTTAATTTATCGACATTTTCATTTAAAATATCTCTAAATTTATTCATCTTAAGCATTTCTTTAAGTTGGTCTTTAATTTCATTTAGATCAAAATAAACTGTATCTTTTTTATCAAAAGCATGAATTACCCAAACTTTACCATTAACTGCAACTTTAATTATTGAAGGATATTTTGTTAAAGCTAAAACTTTTTCTTTAATCTCTTTAGGAATACTTACGCTATATTCTGCAGACTGTTTTTCAGCGACACGATTAAAGCTCTTGTATGATTTTTCAAAGCTTAATTTAGCCATTTTCTTAAAATCAGATTCTTTTACAGATACTTTGTTTAAAAATAATAATGCATCTGCATCATTTGTAAATTCAACACCTTCAACCAAAACGCCACCTTGATCTTTTACAAATTTGTCTTTGTTTTTGTCAAAATGGTTTTTAATGTCTGCATCGGTAACATCAACACCTTCAAAAAGTTTCTTTTCGTATGCTTGTACCAATAACGATCTTCTTACCAATTTTTTAAGTTCTTCATAATTTTTCTGAAATTCTGCATCTGCATCAACATTATTTTTATTTGCCCAAGCTATTATTAATTCTTGTTTTACAAGTTCATCAAAAAACTTACGTTTTAATTCTTTTGGTAAACTTTCAGCTGAAGCACCTCTGAAATATGGGTTTGCTTGAAGCATTTGAGCTAAGTGTTTATTAAAATCATCTTCAGATATTGCTTGTTTACCATCTACATTTAATAAAACAATACTATTTGCAGTTTGTTCTTTTACTGAATCTGGAGAAGCTACCGAATCTTTTTTACTTTTTTCGCCACAACCAACAAATAAAATCACTGTTAATACTGAAACAAAAACACCCAAGTATTTTTTCACAAAACTATACATATAAGCCCTTTCTTTAGTAAATATAGTTCTTTTACGTTAACAACATGATCAAGCGTAACACAGCTTTCCAATTTTTCAAGTAATGATAAACAGGTAAATCTTGATAATGTACATTTTTATGCATTCTGTTAATTTATAATTTTGAACATTTTAATAGAGCGAAGGGAAAAATTTATGTCGGATACAAACAAAATGTCTATGTTCACAGCGATCCTTGTAAGTATAAATATTATGATTGGTATAGGAATATATCTTATGCCAAGTTATATGGCTCAACAAAGTGGTAATTTAAGTTTTTTAGGTTGGGGCTTAGTCGCTTTAATTTTTCTACCTGTAGTTTACAGTGTTGCTCAATTAACAAAATTATTTGATGGTGTAGGAAGTTTTTTCAGTTACGCCAATCATAGCTTAGGTCGTGGAGCAGGTTTTATTAGCGGTTGGTCATATTTTTTAGGTTTTTCTGCAACATCTGCAATGTTATTTTTATTCCTACGTGATTTTCTTCCACAACAATTTAATATCACGCTATTTAACAACCATCCAATCTTATTTAACCTGATTTTTATTTCAGTCTTTTGTTTTTTAAATTTATTAAGCCTTAAATATATAAGTAAAATACAAAGTGCTGTAACAATAATCAAACTTATGCCTCTGCTTTTTGTAATATCTTTAATATTCTTTTATTTCAATACAAATAATTTTACATTTGGTTTACAAAATGTAAGTGCATTAAAGTTTACAATTCCTTTGGCACTTTTTGGATTTTGGGGATTTGAGGCTTCTTGCGGTATAAGTCACTTAATAAAAGGTGATAAAAATACACCCTCAAAAGTTATTTTAATAAGTTTTTTAGCAACAGCATTAATTTATACACTTTTTCACTTAAGCTTGCTTTTAATAATGTCTCCGGAAAATTTGATAGAATTTAAAACTTATGGTTTTACAAGTTTTTTAAATATAAAAAATGAATTTTTACGTAGAATTTCATCAAGCTTTATTTCTTCTGCAATTCTTATAAGTCTATTGAATTCAATATTTGGAATAATTTTGACAAACTCTTCGAATTTGCAATCTATGATAGAAAATAATCTTTTTCCAATGTCCGGAAAATTAAAAAAATTAAACAAAAACGACAGACCTAAATATGTAATATTATTAACAGGTTTGACAGCATTTGTTATGGTAACATTAACAAGTAACACAATTATTTTAAACTCTTTGTGTAACATGGGCTTAATTATAACATTTACGCTTTTACTAATATCTTTGATATTAATTCAAAGAAAAAGAAATCTTAAATGGGAACTTATTCCGACATTTTTAGGATTTGTTTCATTGGGAATCGCTACATATTACAGCTGGATAAAAATTGGAGCTACAACAACTGAAAGATTATTGTTCTTATCTCCGTTAATAATTTTTGAATTAGCAGGTTTTGCTTTATTTAAAATTAATGAACGCAAAAAAAATTGTTAATTTTCTTGTTTTTCTTCAAAAACTAAAACTTGTAAAATTCTTCTAGGTGTAGCTTGCTGCACCTGGAAGCAATATCCGGCATAAACAAATCGCTCACCCTTTTTAGGTAAATGCTGCATTTTTTCTGACAAAAAACCTGCAAGAGTATTTGATTCTTGTGTATCAAAAGCTATACCTAAAAATTCACTCAATTTTTCCAAGCTAATTTTTGCATCAACAACCCAACCACCGGTTTCCATAGGAACAAATTCAGATCTGACACTTTCATGTTCGTCGCGAATTTCACCTACAATCTCTTCTAATACATCTTCAAGTGTTACAAGTCCGGAAATAGTTCCGTATTCATCAATAATTATTGCCATGTGCATTCTTTTGTGCAAAAACTCACTTAACAATTGATTTATTTTTTGAGTTTCGGGAACAAATAAAACCGGTCTTAAAATATCTTTGACTATTTTTTTTGATTCTTTATTTGTTGAAATAATATCAAAGACATCTTTTTGATGTATTATTCCTATAATATTTTCTTCATTACCTTCATAAACAGGAATTCTTGAAAATCTACTTTTTGTATAAAGATCCATTGCCTGTTGTAAAGTTGTATTTGCATCAATTAATATCATATCGACTCTTGGCACCATTATTTCATCAACCAAAGTTTGGCCAAGCCCAAATATATTTTGAAGCATTTCACTTTTTTCAGCTTCTATTAAACCTTTTTCATCACTGTAATCAATAAGAAATCTAAGCTCTTTTTCAGATATCTCATCCTGAGCTTTTTTAAAAATATTTTCTTTACCAATCTTTGCAAATATAAAATTAGCAATTCCAAGAAGCATTGATACAACCGGATACAATATTTTATAAAGTAAAAAAATTAAACCTAAAGAATAATTAAATATTGTTTCGTTATTTGCCTTAGCAACGGTTTTTGGAATTATTTCGCCAAATATTAAAATTATGAGGGTCGCCAATAACACACCAACCATCAATCCAACACCGCCAAATAAGCGTTCCATAATTTCGGCAATTAAAACAGAAGAAAGTACATGCGCAAAATTATTTGCAATTAATATAGTAATTAATATTCTTTGTGGATTAGCTTCCCAAGTATCAAACAAACTTTTATATTTATCTTTTTTAACACTCAACTCTTTTACTTTAAAAAGTCTTAGAGCTGTAAATGCCGTCTCCAAAAAAGCAAATAATGCTGCAAATGTTAATGCAAAAAAAAATACTATGATTTCTATATATAATATCGACATATATTTCTTCTACCTTTTTTTTAATAATTCTGTAATATTTTTTTATCTATTTTACCTGTAGCATTCATTGGCAATTCATTCAAGCAAATAATTTTTTTGGGTATTTTATAGCTTGCCAAATTAGATGCACATAGATCTCTTAATATACTCTCCAAATTATCAACATTTTCTTTTGACGCAACAAAAGCAACAGGAATTTGACCGGTATCGGGATCTTCCTTTCCTATAACGGCAGCCTGCATAACCTTAGGATGCGACAAAAGTACATTTTCTATTTCTTGAGGGTAAATATTAAACCCTTTATGAATAATTAAATCTTTTATTCTACCTTTAATAGCCAAGTAACCATCTTTATTAATTGATCCAAGATCACCGGTATTCAACCAACCATCTTTTAAAACTTTTTCCGTTTCTTCAGGTGCCTGATAATAACCCATCATCACATTATCGCCTTTAACCCAAAGAGTTCCAATATCACCTGCAGGTATACTGTTACCAATATCATCTCTTATATCACACTCTACACCAATAAGTGGATATCCAACATATTGAGTAGCTAGCGTTTCATTTTCATGATTTACCGCAATAACCGGAGCGGCTTCAGTTAAACCGTATCCTGCGCAAATCTTTCTACCATAAACCAATCCAAATGCAGATCTGATTTTGTCTGACATTGCATCTGCTCCGGATATAAACATTCTTATAGAATCCAAAGGAGCTGTTTTTAATAAACAAAGTAATCCAAATAATGCCGGAAATCCTAAAAATATTGTAGGCTTTTGCTTAAGTCCATTTAGTATAAGCTTTCTATCTATTTTTTTTACAATAATCATTGTAGAACCGGTCATTACAGGAAGCCACATGCAAGTATTTTGAGCAAAAACATGAAATAATGGTAAAACTGAAAAAAACCGTTCATTTTTTCGCTTATTCGTTGACATTAATCTTACATAATCTTGCAAGCTATTGGTCATTATGTTCTTAGAAGAAAGCATTACACCCTTTGGCTTTCCTGTTGTACCTGAAGTATATAAAATCAAAGACAATTGATCCGACTCTTGAGTTTTTACTTCAAACTCAATGTTTTTCTCAACATTAGAATCCCAGTCAATATCCAAATCAGTTAAAACTATATTTATGCTTGGGATTTCATTTTTTGGTAATAAATCAAATTTGGATTTAAGTTCATCTGAAACAAAAATAGCTTTAGCAGAACAATTGTTGACCACATACAAAAATTCTTTTTCATGTAAAAAAATATTAACAGGAACAACAATAGCTCCTATCTGCCAAATAGCAAAATAGGCAATATAATACTCAATACTATTGCCGGAATATATAATCACTTTATCAAATTTTTTAATTCCGCAAGATTCTATTTTTTTACTAAAAAGAACTGCCCTGTAGTAAAATTCTCTATAAGTAATTTGTTTTTCCGGATCTATAAGTGCAATATTATCAGCATACTTTTCATATGCAAGTTTTAATAACTCACCTGCATAAACAAGCTTACCATCATTTTCAAATTGCTTTTTTATTTCTTGAAAAGCTTGTTCTTCTTTTTTAAAAAAACTCTTCAAAAAACGTCTCCTAAAAAATTTATTATTTGTTTTCTTTATCTTTTAACAATTCAAATAAATCTACATCTTCATTATGAGAACATCCTGAGCAAGAAGAGCAAGAATCTGAATCACAGCCGTCTTCATCTAAATCATGATTGTGTTCTTGAACTGCTTCAAGCATTAATCTTAACTCTTTAGCCTTACCTTCATTAATTGCATTGGCTAAATCTTCGCTCATAATTTGCAATTCTTTTAAAGAATTAGTCAAATCCGTTGCTACCTGATTTTTAAATTCTTGTGTATCAACCAATTCATCGTCTTGGTCAACTATCATATTTAATAGTTCTTCAGCTTTTTTATCATCTTTAATATTCTTTATTTCAGAGATAGATTTAAACTGTTCATCTAGAAAATTAATATCTTCTTTAATATCACTGTTTAAATTTTTATAATGCTCAGAAATATTTTTTTCTATAGCCTTAAGATCCTCAACAATGTCAAAATCACTCTCTTCTTTTATTTTTGAAGATATAAGGTTTAAAAGACCTGTATAAATTTTATCAACAACAGTTAATAATTCTTTCTGTTTTTCAACTAAAAACTCAGTTTGTTCAAAAACTTTACTTATTCTTTCCTGTAACATAATAATAATCCTTTAAATAAACCCGCCCCTAAACTAAAATTCAACCTGTAACTTTAGATATCTTAGGAATCAGTGTAAAATAATAAAAATATTCTATATTTTACAGGCATTTGAAAATATAGCCAATGGAGTTTAGTATAGTTTTATGATTTTAATTAAAAATACCCAAAGAAAAATTAAATTTAATGTAAATAATATCAAAAATCAGGTATCCCACATATTAATTTTAGTGGAATATCCTGATTTCGATGTTAATTTTTGGTTTACAACAAACAAAACTATACGAAAATTTAATAAAAAATTCAGAAAAAAAGATAAACCAACAGATATAATCTCATTTCCATTTTATCCGGAATTAAAACCGGGTGAAAAAATTAAGCCAAAGCTTAAAGATGATAAAAATTTAGGGGATATAATTATATCTTTAGAATTTTGCCAAAAAGACAGTCTTAAACTTAATGTACCATTTGAAAAATATCTTTTAAGAATAATTATTCACGGAATTGTTCATCTTATGGGTTATGACCATACTACTGAAGCACAATACAAAAAAATGCATAAATTTGAACAAATAATATTAAAAACCATCGGAATAACTACGTTGTAATTTAAAATAATCACTAGAAGAACTTGAACGATCTGAAAATTCTGATTTTTTCAATTCTTCAATTTCATTTTTTACTTCTTCTTGTATTTTAATTAATTCTTCTAAAACATCATTTGCACTTGGTCTATTATCCCAATCAAAACAACAACATCTTTGTATTAAATCATAAAGATTTTCATTATAAATTTTTTCACCAATATCTTTTTTTTCTAACATATATGGTTTGAAATCATAATTTACTAAACAATCAAAATAGGCTTGATCAAAATTTTTTGAATCAAAATTTATTTTTTTATAAAAATTTTTTTTGTAAAATTTTTGAAATTTTTCTTTAATAGATTCTTCACATAAATATTCACAACATAAAACCGTATACATTAAAATTCCATATGCATAAATATCATCTGCAAAATAAAAATTATAATTTTTATTTTTACTTTTTTTATTTTCAATAAAATCTTTAACATTATTTGGCGCTATATATTGAAGAGTCCCATTTAAATCGTCAACTTCAACGAAATTCTGACCTTTCTTAATTTCTTTAGAAGTAGAAAAATCACATAATTTTAAATCATCGCCAAAAATTAAAACATTTTCAGGTTTTATATCTCTATGAACATATCCATTTTCATGCATATATAAAATTGCTGAAATAACTTTTATTAATATTTGTAGTTTTATATTAATATCTATAGGATCATTGTTTCCTTCAAGTTTTTCATTTAAAAATCTGATAATATCATAATCTGCCCATTCTTCATCCAAACTTAACGTTTGATCATAAGATTTTATTAGCTTAACTATATAATTATTTTCAGTTTTATTTAGTGCATTAATAACATTTACTTCATTTTCAAATAATTTTGGCTGATTCTCATTAAATTTTTTTTCATCATCCAAAAGCGGTACATCATTCGGACATAATTTATAAGTAAGCCGTGCAAATGTTAAATTACCTTTTTTACATTTTTTAACCTCTTTATTTCTACCCAAAATACCTGCAAAACAGGTTTTTAATAAAAACAGATTAATTAAAATAAATAAAAATAAATTACATTTTTTTGTATTTATAAAAAACATTTTACTCCCCGATTTAAAACTAATATTCAATCTCATTTAAAATTTTATAAATATTTTCCAAATCATACAATAATTGTTCTGATGTTGGCCTTGAATTAACATCTTCAGCCCAACAAGATTCAATAATTTTATTAAAATTTTCACTAAATTGTTTACAAATTTTTTCATCAAATATTTCAGTAATAACTAAGTCATATAAAAAATTTTGATTCAATTCCGGTCTCCAGCCATTTGATATTTTATTTGCTACATATGAACCATTATTTAAAGTTTTATTATTAATACCATCCAAATTTATTACAAATTCTTGAATATCCTTCGCATATAATAACTCCCACATCAAGATACCAAATGAATAAATATCATCGGCAAAATAAAATTTTATTTTTTTATTTTTACTATTAACTTTAAATTGTTCTGTTTCTAAAAAATAATTGGGCGAAAAATAAGAATAGGTACCGCAACAAAAAGAGGATTCAACAAATCTATTTTCAATATTCCCTTTACAAACAGATGTAAAATCTACAAATTTTATTTTTGGAAACTCTTCAGTAAATCGAATTAATATATTTTCAAATTTTAAATCTCTATAAACATATCCATTTTTATGCATATAATTTAAAAATTCTACAATCTGAATCAAAATTTCAAGTTTTTCTAAAAGCGTATAATTATAAATATTTTCAAATTCATCCCAAAGATCCCACCCCCAACGCTCTTCTATTAAAATTTTATTATTATCATCATAGGCAATCAAATTTATAACATTTGGATTTTTTTTATTCTCAAGTAAAAAATCACGTTCGGTTTCGTAATTACTTTTTTGAACGTCATCAACAATATCACAGTCCTGTAATACTTTAAATTTAATTAAAACCTTATTTGATACTAATTTTTCACTCAAAAAATCTTTTATACCATAATTATAAACATTTTTTTCTCCACCAAACGAAATTAATTTGCCATACTCACCATCATTAGGTTTGTTTCTATTAGAATAGGAACATATATCATCTTCAAATGGTTTTTTAAATATATAATTCGAATCCGTCCAGTTCATTCCAAAAGAAAAATTGAACACACTGAAATTTAATAAACAAATTAATAATAAATATTTTTTAAAATTGCTCATAAAACACATTAATATTTATAATTGAAAATAATAACCATTATATAAATAAAAAAATTTCTTTCCAGTATTTTTTTATATTACCTATTTTTTTTTATTGATAAAGCTAAAAACAAGTATAAGATTAAATCTTTTCATGCTTTTGGGGTTTTATAAATAGCATACAAAAATTATTTATACAAGGGAAAATCTATGGCTTATGATAAAAATTATGATTCTTCATATGATTCATTATATGATTACACAGTATATGACATGGGTTTTATATTCGAAGCCGATGAAGAAGAGGACGATAACTTGGATTTAGACGTTTACGATGCCTAATATTTTTATATTAAGCATCGTAAACTAAAAATTAATCTATAAAATTATCTTCCAAGTTTGCCAACAGGAAATGACGATAGTAAATATTTCAAATCATCATCACCGAATCTTATACCACCACCAATAAATGGGGCTGATGAATATTTTCCAATCATATCACTTATACCAAAAGCAGTATAAATATTTTTCATGATAAATACTTTATTCAGCCATCTCAAATGTGGACGTCGATCATCAAGTCTGTTTGTTCCTTTAAAATCAAATGCTTCAAAAGATGTTATCCAATGAATTTTGTCCGTTTTAAAAGGTATATAATAATCGCAAGCCATACCGAATGTATTTTCAAACATACCAATTCTTAAGGCTAAACGATCAAAGCGTTTTCCAAATTGGAATCCGAACAACATATCGTATTTTCTTTTTCTTGTTTTACTTTTTATATCAGAAAATTCCAAGCTATCGTGAGCTTTTAATGCCTTTCCAAAATCACCGGTTCCGTAATCTAAATCATCAAAATTAATTTTATCGTATTCATCTGTTTCATTTTTCTTAAACCATTCCCTATGATCTTCATCTCTTGTTATTGAACCTCTATCGGAAGAAACCAACTGCAACATATAAAAATAATCTTGAGTAGGTCTTAATCTTAAATTAAAATAACCCTTTGAATACCATTCTCTATCGACACACAATTCAGAATGCATATCAACATCAACCATCATTGACTGACTCTTGGTGATATAATCTTTTAGACCGCGAATTGTCTTTTTAATATCATCATAAGTTTCATCTTCATTTACCAATTTACCAATAAGTCCTTTACCGGTATTTATTTTTTCAACAACCATTTCAGCTTCTTTAAATGTAATTTTGGCTTGATCCGAAGTGGATTCCAAACTTTTAAATGCCGAACTTACTTTTGGTAAAGTATCATCTGCAAATGCAACTCTCAATCTATCTGAAGTATCTTTTATAGACGGTATTGTTTCATCCAAATGTTTTAATATTGATGGAGCTCTTTGGCTAGCATTCGTCATAACATTTCGCACATCCAATAATGTCGAATTAATATTATCTTCATTATTACGCATAGTGCGTTCAAGAACCTCGGAAAAATCTGCTATTCGATTTGAAGCTTTTGTAATACCTTCTAGCGATTGTTTTAAATTTTCTTCACCTTTTTGTGATGCAAAAACATTTTTAAATGAAGAAGCTATATCTTGAACTGAAGATGCAATATCTTTAAATTGGTCCAGCAAATCGGTAACACTTGTAGGAGCTCTCCCCGGAATGGACAAAACGCTTCCCGGTAATAATGTTCCGGTTTGAGGATCACCCGGTTCTATTTCAAGAGTTTTTGTACCAATCAATCCCTCTTGGCCAATTAAGGCATATGCGTTCTTTGCAAGTTTTATATTTTTGTTTATACGCATTACAATTTCAGCTTTACCATCGGATAAAAGTTCAATTGCATCAACCCAACCAACATCAACACCTGCAATTTTAATTGGGGCTTTTACATCAAGACCTCCGGTATCATCAAAATATGTTTTATAAATATTATACTGAGCCGTATCCAAACGTAATGCGCCGATATTTATACTTAAATAAATAAAAATACCAACGGCGATTATTATAAATATACCAACTTTAGTTTCTGTTCTCACAAGAACACCTATCTTGTAACATAACAAAATTTAGATCCAATACATCCTAACAATTTGGAAAGTTTTTAAAGAACTCTCCGTTTCTTTTTCTTTTTTTTGCTTTTCTACCTCTTTTAAAACTACAAGTAATCTTTGTTCTACTTCATCTATTTTTCCATAGGATATCACAGAATAAACCTTAGGACCAAATTCTTTAGATAAAATAGATTTAAAACCATTTAATATTTTATTATCCTTACCAAAAATTGGTGAATAATAACTCCAATTTTCAATTATATTTTGCGAATAATTTTTCGTTACAAATTCTATCAAATTTTTAAATTGTTTTTCAAAAGTCACAGCATCATCTGACATAGGCTGCCTTAAACCAAGTACAGCAAGAGTTGAATTTGATAAAAATAAAAATTCAATATTTTCATCATCTGTCCAAGTTGTGAATAAGTCCTGCAAGCATATATCTGCATTTAAATTTTTTTTATTTTTTTTATTATTATCGTTTTTTGCCGGTGGTTTATAAAACAAATCAATATTACTTAATCCCTGAATTTTAATAAGTTCTGAAATATCATTTAAATTTTTTTTTCTCTCATTTAAAAAATCAGTTAAGTTTTTCAAAATATCTCCGGGCTTCAATTTTCCCTTTATTTCAAGCCCAGCCAAAAGTTCTTTATAATTTTCTTTAAATTCTTTTTTTTCAAAATCAAAGATTTTATTAATATTTAATTTGCCATTTTCACAACTTATACAAAAACCAACTTCTCCATTTATGCCATCAACATCTTGCGTCAATTTAAATATTTGTTTTTTATTTAAATTTGGCAAAATTCTTTGCAAAAAAATTTTAAATTTATCTTTTTGTTCTTTTTCTTTATTATTCTCTTGCAACTTATCCTTTACTTCATCAATCAACTGAGAAATTGCTAAATTTATACCACCCAACGCCAAAGATCTCGCTTGATGCATTTTTATCTGATTTGAAGTAAAAAAATAATTTATTAAAACAGATTTAACCAATTGTTCTGTTAAAATAGCCAACATAGAAAGAAATATTAATGTAAAAATTAAAATTGAGGCTTTACTATTTTTTTGCATTAATTTTTATTCCCATTTTCCATATTTTTTTCTTCTTTTGCATTTGTTTCATTAAAATGCTGCGCAGAAAATATATTTATCAATCTGGTAAAAAAATAACTTTCCGTAAGTTTATCGTTCCAGAAAGATACTACTAAAAAAGCATAATTGGGAAGTAAATTTTTTGTTTCATCTTTTTGTCCCCATGTAAAAAGATTTATTTCTTTATTTTTATCTTCTTTTTTTAACAATTGATATTCTATAGAAAATTCTTTTATGTTATCTGCTATTAAAAAAGATCTAATTTTACTATCTTTAAAATCGTCAGATGATTTAAAATCAATATTATTCAAATCATATGTTTCTTTTCTGAATAATTTATAAACAATGTTATCTTTTACACTTTTTTCTTTATTTTTTTCTAAAAAGTATCCAACACGGACCAATTTTACATTTTTTTCATCATATATTTCATAGGAATTTGTAGAAATAAAACTTAAACTTTTAAATATTTCATATTTTTTACCCATATATTTAAATGATTCAATGTCGTATACAGCTGTTTTTAAATAATTTTTATTATCTTTTTTTTCGTCTTTTTTATTTTCTTTTTTGTTATCTTGTTTTTTATCAATCTCATCATGAGAATCTATCGCCAGCATTGTAGATATATCTTTTTCAATTTGATTTAAAAATATATAAACTTTTTTGTTATATTTCGAATTTAAATAAGTTTTATCTATAATATTTTGTAAGTTTAAATAAATACGCATCACACCGAATATAATAAATGCAGAAATTCCAAGTGAAATTATAACTTCCAATAATGTAAATGCTTTATTTTTCTTCATAAAATAACTACTTTTTATCTTCTTTAAATCTGGCAAATGTTAAAAATGAAATATTGTAATTACTACCGAATTCTTTCCAAGAACCATTGGTTTTAATAATTTTTACATTATCCAAAAAATTATTTAATGAAGATTTTTTATCAATATCAACCAAATTTGAAACAATTTTTATTTCAGGATTTTCTAATTCTTTTACTTCTCTTTTCTTTTTTTTATCTTCCAAATTTTTTACAAATTTTATATTTTCTTCCTGAACAATAAACACTCTATCTAGAAATGATTTTTCTTTATCGCTTCTTGTAAGCATTTTAAAATGAACTCCGGTAAAAATAGTTACCATTGAAACCAATATCAATAAAGCCATAATAACTTCCAATAATGTAAAAGCTTTATTATTCATAATTTATTTTTCCGGTTTTAAAAAACCTTCAACCAACTGAAATTCGCCAATAAAAGGTTCTACTTTAAAAGAATATTTTACTTTTTGATCTTCATTAATTTTAACAATATGAATTAATATGTTTTGAACAAGTCCATCTTTGGATATATAGCAAAAAGCTTCTCTCTTTTTATCTGCCAATAAATCATCTTTATTTAAATACACGGATTCAATTTTAAAATTTTCAGGCAAAATATATTGGGTATTTAAATATTCGGAATAAACTTTTTCAGGAATTAACTTATTTTTATTTTCAGAATCTATTTCCATTACCTGAATAGTAACGGAATCCGGTAATTCTTTTTCAGATTTAAACAAAAGTCTGTACATTTTTTCATTAAAAACAGCTTCTTGCCGAGCTATTGTAAGCATATTATTAAATTGACCAATTACTGCACCTATTTTAATATTATCTTTTCTTTTAAAAAATCTTGTAGATATTATGGTTGCCATAAAACCTATGACAACCATAACAACCATAATTTCGATCAATGTAAATGCTTTTTGATTCATTGAATCTTTATTAAGCTCCAACAATAATTTCTTTTGTAGGATCTGTTTCCATTTCACCTCCAACAGAAATTATTTCAAATATTTTAAATTTATTTTTATATTTTTCCGGAGGGCAATTGTATTCAAAATCTTGTGCCCATGCATCTTGTAAATCAGCATCACTATCAACATAACTTCCATTCCAATTTTCATTATTGGGAACATTTGGTCTTTCAACTAAAGCTCTAAGACCGCCCTCCTGTTTTTTAGGATAATGTCCCATATCCATTTTATATTCTAAAATAGCGCCCTTAAGTTTACCCAATATAATCTCAGTTTTATATCTTTCACTTTGTGCAAATTTTTTATATATTCTTGGTCCAATTAAAGATACAATAAAACCAATAATCACCAAGACAACCATAATTTCTATAAGCGTAAACGCTTTACTGTTTTTCATAAAAGCTCCTATATATTAAAAAACTATACCCCTGATAAATCACCCATACTTGCTATAGGTAAAAACACCGATATAACTATAAAACCTATTATCAATCCAGTAATTATTGTAGTAATAGGCCCAATTTTTGCAACCAACCCATCTATAATATTTTTTAATTCTTCATCATAATCAACACCAACAGTCAAAAGCATATTATCTAAATTTCCAGACTGCTCTCCTGTTTCAATCATATAAGTTGCTATGTTTGGAAAAATTTCAGTTTGCTTTAAATATTTGGCTATTTTACCTTCTTTTATAATATTGCCCTTAGCTATTTCCAACTTATCGTGCAAAACAGAATTTTCGACAATATTGGAAACTATATCCAAACTTTCCGCTAAATTAACTCCGGCACTTAAAAGTATTCCCAATGTCTGACAAAACTGAACAACAGCTTTAGTTTTTGAAAAATAAGAAATCATAGGAATTTTTAAAAACAATTCATCAAGAGATCTTTTTCCATTTTTGGTTGATTTCCAATATAAAAATAGTAAAAATATAATAGTAAATATTATAGATATTGAGAAAAAATTATTATTAAGAAAATCTGAAACATTTTTCAAAAACAAAGTAGGTCCTGGCAATTCGGTTTTGCTCATTTTTATAAAGATATCCGTTATTCTTGGAACTAAAACTTTTATTAGAACAATAACAACTAAAGCAGAAAACCCTAAAACAAACATAGGATAATTTGTAGCCTTTTTAATTCTTTGTTTAGTATCCGCTTCTCGAGCCATATAATCGATAAGCTTTTCTAAAATAAGATGTAATTTGCCACTGGCTTCGCCGGCTCTTACAAGTTGCACATAAATATTTGAAAATACTTTTGGATATTTTCCAAGTTCACTTGCAAATGAATTTCCTGATTTAACACCATCTTTTACATTAATTAAAATGCGCTTAAATTTTTTTTCGAATTGTTCTATTAAAAGTTCCAATGCCTGTAATAATGGAACACCGGCCTTTAATAAAACGGCAAGTTGTTTGGTAAAAATTATTTTTGTTTTTATATCAATTTGGGGCTCAAAAAAAGAAAATGCGAAAGCTTCGATTTTATCTGAACCAAATTCTTCTATCCGAAAAGGCATTAAACTTTGGCCTTGTAAGGTTTTTTTAGCCATGTCCAAAGATGACATATCTATTGTTCCGGAAACAATTTTACCACTACGATTATAAGACTCATATTTGTACAGTGGCATATAAAACTCC
The DNA here is from genome assembly GCA_018897535.1 of Candidatus Dependentiae bacterium. Classification (NCBI taxonomy): domain Bacteria; species Candidatus Babelota bacterium. Next base: position 2,093 of record JAHIKO010000066.1, on the reverse strand, counting down.
AACTTTATATTTTTTTACTTGTAAAAAAAAATATTATGATGTTAATCTTACCCAAGTTCTAAATCTAAAAATTAAATAGCTCTTAAAGAGTAACAAAAAGGAGTTCGAAATGAAAATAAAAAATTTGATAGTTTTGTTTATGAGCTATATAACCATATTTTTTACTAATATTTGTGCAGAAAAATTTGATATAAATAATTATCTAGGCTCAATGATACCATCTCAATACAGCACAATTAGTATTAAATATTATTTAAATTATTCTCCATATCAAGATGAAACAAAAAATAATATTCAATCTAAAACTTCAATATTTAATCAGGTTCTTAATAAATATGTAAAAGAAATTTACAATAGTAACGTTTATCCAAATTTTTTATCACAAAATGCCATACACTTTAATGAATTTTTAGAATTAAGTGAAGAACTTAAACTATCTTTAAATCCATTATATACCTGTATAAGACTTTTTTATAATAAAATAAAAGCTTGCGAACTTGTAGACGATACCGTTTTATTGCAAATACTAAATCCATTGCCAAGACTTGTAGAAAGATATTTTGAAGAAAAAAACAATGAAAAAATAAGTTTGAAATATCTTAAAAAAAGTATAGAAAAAACAATTTTATTTAAATTTTCGGAACATCTAAATGATTTTCAAGCAAATTCAAATGAATTTATATCGGAATTAGCAAAAGAAATAAGCCAAATTACCAAAAATGAAATAAACCAAATTGATACAAATAAAGAACAATATTATATGAAAGAACGTTTTAGAAATTTACTAATTCGTTTTATAGAAATTACAATCTCAAAACTTATTTGGGATAGTAAACATTATCAAAATATATGGGGATCGGTTCTTTCTATTGCAAATAACCTTGTAAGACTGGCAGAACATAAAATTCTTGATCATATGGATGATCTTGACGATATGTTATGGTCATTAACAATAAGATTTAACTACTATTTAACATTGGTCGGCTCGGCTCTTCCTACAGATTTTTATGAAGAAATAGAAAACGATATTGCAAACGGTTCTGCATTTTTTTTAGAGCTTGAAGAACAAGACCAAGGAATAGTAAGTAAAAAAGAATCTTTACTAAAAACTTTATTAAATGCAAAAGCAAAATCATTTGCATTTCATGAAACAGGGCTTTTTTCAGATCAACGCGTTTAAATATTTATCGTACAAATAAAGTTAAAAGAGCCAAGGCTACTATTAAACAATAAATTGAAGCTGACTCTATAAAAGCTTGAGCTAAAATATTTGATCTAAATAAAGCTGCATAATTTTCAGGATTATAAACTATTTGCATAACACTTTTTGATCCAACCAATCCGGTACTTGTTGAAGTACCAATACTTCCAATGCCTACGGTAAAAGCTGCAGTTAAAAACACTACAGAATTTATAAAATAATTTTCAGGAGTAGTAGGTATATATATTATCAATAATGCTGTTAATAAAGAAAATATTAAAGATGTTTCAATAACAGCTCCATTTATAATGGAAAATGGAAAAAGTTTAGGATAAGCATCTCTATTCATTCCAACGGTAGAACAAGATGAGTTTGAAAAAACACCCTGTCCTATACTTGTACCAATTGAACCTAAAGTCATTACTATTGATGCACTAAAATATTTAAGTCCAACAAAAAAATCGCTAATAAAGCTAAAATTTCCAACAATAATTAAGCCAATCACAAAAGAAAATATTACGGATGCTTCAATTAAAGATTGCGACACAAGCATAAACGTCAATATTTTATTGGCAAAAATAGGTTGTCTTGAAATTGAATTAACACTGGATTTTACAGCAAAACTTGAAGATATACTTATTGCGCAAGCGGAAATACCCATCATCAAACCTATACCAAGTTCAGCAAAAGCTATTCCGTAAGTAATATTAACTGTGTTTCCAAAGAGAAGCATTAAAGTAATAACCAAAGCTAAAATTATACCACTTTCTATAAAAGCAAGGCCGACTATCATAGATCTAAAAATTTGATCTCGCCCCTCAGCTTGAACTTCTAAAGCACTTAATGAACCAAATGCAGCAAACCCTTGTCCTATTCCGGCACCAATGGCACC
>JAHIKO010000065.1 GCA_018897535.1 Candidatus Dependentiae bacterium | reverse complement strand
CGGTGTTGGTTATACAATTTATTTGGGTAGCGAAAATGAAAATTCAATGTTGGCTCAAGCAAGTAGAATCATTTATGATGCACATAAAAATGGGTTAATCGCTATTTTATGGATTTATCCAAGAGGTAAAGCTGTAAAAAATGAACTCGATCCGGAATTAATTGCCGGAGCGTGTGGTGTTGGAGTTTGTCTTGGAGCCGATTTTGTAAAAATAAATAATCCGGGCAAAGAATATTTAACAAACTGTGTAAAGGCTGCAGGAAGAACCGGTATAGTTTTGGCCGGCGGGAAACACAAAGATTCAGAATTTTTTTTAGAAGAACTTTATGAACAAGTGAACAAATTTAAAATTTCAGGATGCGCGGTTGGAAGAAATATTCATCAGAAAGATTTGGATAACGCAGTACGTTTTTGTAAAGCTATTTATGGGATTATTTATGAAAATATAATTTTAAATGACGCAAAAAATTATTTAAAAGAATAAATTAGGAATTTTATATGGTTAAATATTGTTGTAAAAGAATTATAGTTTATTGTCATTTTTTTATAAGTGCGGCCAAATCGTTTGGCTTATTGCTTGTTGGTATGTGGAGGCTTACAAAAGTTCCTCAACCGGCAATTACAATATTTGGTGGTTCCAGGATTACGGCCGATAGTATTTATGCTAAAAAAGCGTCAAAAATTGCTGAATTATTGGCGTTAAATAAATATTCAGTAATAACCGGTGGCGGTCCGGGAATTATGGAAGCAGCAAATAAAGGTGCATATGAAGCCGCAAAAAAATTGGGTATAAAAAAATTAAAAGCTCCAAGATCGGTAGGTATATCTTTGACCAGCTTTTCAAAAGAAATAAGAAATAAATATGTTAATGATATGATTTTAATGCGACATTTTTTTGCAAGAAAATGGCTTTTGGTCAGATACTCAATAGGGTATATTGTTTTTCCCGGAGGGTTTGGAACGTTAGATGAATTATTTGAAGTTTTAACTTTAGAACAAACGTCTAAAATGCAAAAGTTACCGGTAATTCTTATTGGTAAACATTACTGGGGACCACTTATTTTTTGGGCAAAAAAAAGGGCACTAACCGAAGGTCTTATAACTGAGCAAGATTTAAAGCTTCTTCATGTTACAAGTTCGGTTAAAGAAGCTGTAGAAATAATTAAAGAATGCTGTAAATCAAATGGAGATATGCAAAAGCCTTTATATCATGCCAAATGAAGCTTGCAACTGTTTTCGTGCGAAATCACGTCGAAGCATTCACATGGGAATTTAAATCTCTGGTTTTATGCGAAGACGGATAATTAATATGCATAACTTTCTCTAGCTGCTTGACCTTCAACCTTCTTCATTTGAGCTCTGTAATTTACGGAAGCCGGAGGCATTTGTGGAATATATTTTATGTTTTCTTCAGATGTATATGTGGCTCCGGAAAAACTTGCATTTGATCCTAAATCGACAAGATTGGAGTATTTAAAATTTACAAATGCTGCAAATATTGTATTTGCAAAATTTATAGAACCGTTAAATTTTGCCCAACGAAATGTTGCTTCTTGGCTGAATGTTGTATTTGCATAATTTGCTCTTACACCGAATGATGCTCCAAAAAAGTCAGCTTGTTGTGTAAATGTACATGAACTAAAATCTGTAATTTTTGAAAAATTGGCAAATCTGAATTTTGCTACTTGCTGAAAAATAGATCCTTTAAATGATAGGTCGAAAGCAAAGTTTGTTGTTAAAAAATCAGATACTTCTTTAAAAATACATTTTTCAAAAATTGTATTTTGATTAAAATTTGTTTTATGAAAATATATTTTTTGAGCGAAAATTGAATTATAAAAAGTTACAATATTATTGAATGAAGTTAAAACAAAATCGCAAGTATTTTCAAATACACAGTTGGAAAAATCAGCACTGCCATTAAATTGGGCGCCCTCAAGTTTTAAATAACCCTTAAAATTTGCGCCTGTAAATTTTGCTCTATTTTTAAAATTCACGGCAGTGCAAAAAACGCCACCATTAAATATGGCACCCGATGCATCAAGATTATCAAATGTATAACTGCTTAATTCAAGATCTTCTTTAAATGTAGCTTCATCACCAACGGATATTGTTGTTCCATAGTAAACCCAATTTATTGAGCCATTAGCTCTTTTACCGGCTTCAGCTTTTGGTAATTTTACATATTCTAGAAATCTATCTTTTGAGTTTTCCATTGTTTTAAGTTTTTCTATTTGTTCAGCTGTAACCTTTTCAATTGCATAAGATTGATTAAAAGTAAGTAAATAAAATAAAAATAATATTTTTTTTAGCATAATTATTCTCCTTTTTTAAAAATACTTTTCTTTGTAAGTATATTAAAATGCAAAAATATAAAGCAATTAATAAGATAAAAAGAGATAAAAATTTTAATTTGAAATCTTAATTTTTAAAATTAAAAAATCTTAGTCACTTTATATAAGATTTATCTTGTTTTTTTATTTTTTTTACCTATAATTGTTCTTTGACATTAATTTGTAATGAATGTATAAATGTTCTTTTAGATATTTTGAAATTTTATAAATATAATTCTTAAAATTTGGAAGGGTTTTTATGATAAAAAATATTAAGCCTTTGTATGATAAGGTTTTAATTAAAAGAGTCGAAAATGAATCTGTTTCTGCAGGCGGTATAATTATTCCCGATTCTGCTCAAGAAAAAACACAAATAGGTTTAGTTAAAGCTGTTGGAACCGGAAAAGTAAATAATGATGGTTCAATAAGATCTTTGAATGTAAAAACCGGTGATAAAGTTTTGTTTGGAAAATTTTCAGGTACGGAAATCAAGCTTGAAAGTGAAGAATATTTAATTATTCGTGAAGAAGAAATATTGGCTATTGTTGAGTAAGACTGGATCTTGAATCAAAGCCTGCCGGCCATAGCTTTAGCGACGGCTGGTTCAGGATGACAAATTAAAAAAGTTGTTAAAAATTTTGAATGGAAAAAATTATGGCAAAAGAAATTTTATTTGGGCAAGATGCTCGAAACAAAATATTAAAAGGTGTAAATACTCTTGCTGATGCAGTAAAAATTACACTCGGTCCTAAAGGTAGAAATGTTGCAATAGAAAAATCTTTTGGTTCTCCAACCATTACAAAAGATGGTGTAAGTGTTGCAAAAGAGATCGAATTAAAAGATAAATTTGAAAATATGGGCGCTCAGATGGTTCGTGAGGTTGCATCAAAGACGGCCGATGTAGCCGGTGATGGAACGACAACAGCAACAGTTTTGGCTCAAGCAATTTATCGTGAAGGTATGAAAAATACTACAGCCGGTGCCAATCCTATGGATATTAAACGCGGTATTGATATTGCAGTTAAAAAAGTTGTAGATGAAATCAGCAAAATTTCAGTTCCTGTGAAAGATAAATCCGAAATAGCACAAGTTGCAACAATTTCTGCAAATTCAGATTCCGCTATTGGAGATCTTATTGCAAATGCAATGGATAAAGTTGGAAGACACGGTGTAATAACTGTTGAAGAAGCAAAGGGAATGGAATCGGAACTTGAAGTTGTTGAAGGTATGCAATTTGATAGAGGTTATCTATCTCCATACTTTGTAACAAATGCTGAAAAGATGGAAGTGCTTTTAGATAATCCTGCAATTTTAATTTATGACAAAAAAATTAATAGCATGAAAGATATTTTGCATATCTTGGAAAAGATAGTAAAACAGGGTAAATCGCTATTGATAATAGCTGAAGATATTGAGGGCGAAGCTTTAGCAACTTTAGTTGTTAATAAAATGCGCGGATCCTTAAATGTAGCCGCTGTAAAAGCTCCGGGTTTTGGTGATAGACGAAAAGCTATGCTCGAAGACATTGCGGTGCTTACAAACGGTAAACTTATCTCAGATGATTTTGGTGTTAAATTGGAAAGCGTATCTTTTGATTATTTAGGTTTTGCAAAGAATGTAAAAATTACAAAAGATAACTGCACAATAGTTGATGGTGCCGGAGCTCAAAAAGATATAAAAGCCAGAGTTGCACAGATTAAAGCAGAAATGGATGTAACAACATCTGAATATGATAAAGAAAAATTACAAGAACGTTTGGCAAAACTTTCAGACGGTGTTGCAATTATTAAAGTTGGTGCTGCGACAGAATCTGAAATGAAAGAGAAAAAGGATAGAGTTGATGACGCTTTACACGCAACAAGAGCCGCTGTTGAAGAAGGTATTGTTGCAGGAGGCGGCGTAACACTTCTAAGAGCGCAACACGTTCTTGATTCTATAAAACTAATAGGCGATGAAGCTTTAGGTGTTACAATTGTCAGAAAAGCTTTAGAGGAGCCTTTAAGAATTATAGTTGAAAATGCCGGATATGAAGGTTCGGTAGTTGTTAATACAATTAAAAATTCAAAAGATCAAAATTTTGGATTTGATGCTAAAAATGAGATTTATACGGATCTTATTAAAGCCGGTGTTTTGGATCCTGCAAAAGTTACAAGATCTGCATTGCAACATGCAGCATCAATTGCAGGGTTGTTATTAACTACTGAAGCTATTGTTTCAGAAATTCCTGAAGAAAAACCAGCTGCTCCAGCAATGCCTGCCGGCATGGGTGGTATGGGTGGCATGTATTAATTTGTTAAACAATATGGGCAATAATATTTTATTGCCCATATTATTATTTTTTATTTAAAAAAATAGTTAGCAAAACATACTATTTAAAATTTCTTCAGAAATAGGTTTTTCTTTGAGCTTATCATCATCTTTTAGTGCTAATAAAGCCGTTATAATTTTAGAAGTTGCATTTAATAGTTCTGTTGTGATTTTTCTATATAAAGTATTAAATTCTCTGTATATATTATCATAGTAATTTTCTTTTTCTTCATCTTTGCATTGATATGCTTCATTTGCCAAGCGGTCTGATTCATCGATTATAAGATCACAAAATTTTAGTGCAGAATTAAGATTTTGATTGCATCCTTTACCTTTGTAAAGCATGTATGTAAACTCAATTAAAGCTTCAATGTGATTTTGTCTTGCTGCAGCTTCTATAAGATTAAATGCTTTTTCATTTTCGCCATTTTCAAGATAACTCAGGCCTTCTTGATATTGCATTTCAGGATCAATTTCTGTTTTGTTTTTATCCATAGCAGAAATATTAATAATTTGTGTATTTATTAGTATCGAAATTATTAATAAAAATTTTTTCATAACGCACTCCCCCTGTAAAATGGTAAATTATTTTACATATATATATTAGCTCTTTAAAAATATCTAAAGATATTAATTGTAAAATTTTTGAGTTTATTCTGTAAAATAAACAAATTTGATTTAAATAGTTAAAAAATAAAGAGGGCCAAATTTTAATTTGGCCCTCTTTGAGTAATAATTATTTCAAAAATTATTAATTATCTGAAATTGCAGTAAAACCAATAATATTACTAATTTTTAATACAGTATTTTCTAAAATCTCAGGGTTTATTGTTATTAGATAATTATAAATATTTTTATTTATTTCGATTTCTATTTTTAATTGATTTTTTTCATCAACATATTTAAATCTTGGCAGTCCAACTGCGCCTGCCGGTAATTTGTAATTTTTATAAGATATTGGATTTACCGTAAAAATATTAACTATTTTATTTGAACTGTTTTGGTTTATAGTTGGTATGTCAAATTTATTTTTACCATCTGTGCTAATTATTTTTACACTAAAAATTGTGTCATTTTCTATATCAAATTTAATTATTGGAATGTTTTTATTTTCCGATGTTATTTTTGTGGTTGGATATGTTTTATATGTATATCCCGCAGGAAGGTCTTCACCTGCAAATAATTTGCTTGCAAGTAATCTTACATTACCTGCGCTTTTATCGACAATTATTTTTGGTGCTATAGTATAAAGTCTTTCATTTGATGCGATAGTTTCTGCTATAGTAAATTCGCTTTCATTTTCTTTTGCAACTACTCTACCGTCGAATTTCATTAGATCGTTTTCTGATACATTATAATTTACAACATATTGTTTTTTATTAGGCGATATAGAAACTGTACCTTTTGAATATTTTAATTCGATTTTATTCTTAGTATCGTTTTCTATATAAAAATAATTCCAAGCACTTAATTCAAAAATAGAAAACAAACAAAAAAATAGGGCCAACATTTTTTTCATAAATTTCTCCTTTATTTATGTTGGTGTTACAAAAATATTACTTTTAAACTCTTTTAAATTTATATTTTTCATGATTTCATAAAAGCCGTTAAAACTGCAAGTTTTTACAAAAATATGGCGGCATTCAACTTTTTGTATTTTATAAACAATTGGTTTTGCGGGACCAAGAAGTGTAATATTTGGATTTATTTTTTTTATTTCTAAATTTAATTTTTTAAATAAATTATTTGTATCAAGTTCTAATTGCTCGGTACTTGAATTTTTGATTTCTATTTGTATAAGTCTTGTGTATGGGGGATACTGAATTAATTGTCTGAATGCAAGTTCTTCTTTTACAAAATTTAAATAATCTTTTTCGTTAAGATAATTAAAAATATCGTGTTCATTTATAGCTTGAACTATAACTTTACTATTTTCTTTTGATCTACCGGCTCGTCCTGCAACTTGAATAAGCTTTTGTAAGGTTGTTTCTGCCGCATTAAAAATAGGAAAGTGTAAATTTAAGTCGGCCCAAATAATTCCAACAAGTGTTACATTTGGAAAGTGATAGCCTTTAGTTACCACTTGGGTGCCCACCAAAATATCTATTTCGCCACGTTCAAATCTTGCTACAGTGGTTCCCCATTTTTTTTTCTTACTGGTCGTATCCAAATCTGCGCGTTCTATTATTGCTTTTGGGAAAAGCTCGCTTAATATTTGAACAGCTTGTTGTGTTCCTATTCCTTTTCTTAAATAGCTATCTTTTGTTGGGTTACACTCAGGACAAAATTTTGGTAAGTCTTTTGTATAATCGCAATAGTGACAAACTAATTTTTCATTATTTAAATTATTGTTCTTGTGTAAAGTTAAGCTTACCGAGCAGTTTGGGCATTCAAAAATATGACCGCAATTTTTGCATTGTATAAAAAAGCTAAAACCCCGTCTGTTTATATAAATTATTATTTGTTCTTTTTTTGTAAGCCTGTCTGAAATAGCATCTTCAAGTTGTTTTGAAATCCAAAAAGATTTTTTGTTTTTATTTTCTTTATTTTTTAAGAAAACTAATTCTATTTTTGGAAAAGCTCCGGAAAATCTGTGTGTTAATTTTTGCAGGTCCCAATTTTTATTTTTTACATTATAAAGTGAATTTAGGCTGGGTGTGGCTGAGCCGAGTATTATTGGAATTTTATAAAATTGTGCTCTCCATAAAGCTAATTCTTTACTGTTTATTTTAGGATATTTTTTTTCTTGAAAGCCGGTTTCATGTTCTTCGTCTACTATAATTAAGCCTAAATTACTTATTGGAAGTAAAATTGGCAAATGTACACCTATGATTAAAATTGGTTTTTTATCTAAAAGCATCTGCCATAAAATTTTTTTGTCTGAATTGTTTGAAGCTGAATGAAATCCTATTATATTTACAAAATTTGGTAATTGTTTTTTTAAAATATCTTGAAATTGTAGAGCTAAAGTTACTTCCGGTAACAATAAAATAACAGACTTATTTTTTTTTATAGATTCTAAAATTAAATTTTTATAAATTTCTGTTTTTCCCGATCCGGTTACGCCATGTAACAATACAGGCTTATATTTATTTTTATCAATACAATCTTTTAAATTATTTATTATTTGAGTTTGTTCTTTTGTTAAATTTATTTCATTTGTAAGTTCTTGATTATTTTTAGTAAATAATTCTTGTTTTTCAAATTCGTTTTTAAGAATAAAACCTCTTATTCTTTGATAAAAATATAATGGATTTACAAAATAAAATTTTGAAATTTTTTTTATAAATTCATGAAATAATAAATCGTCCGGAAATTTTTGTAATTCATTTATTTCTTTGATTTTAAAAGTTATTTTTTTCGGTTTTTCATCATATGTTTTAAGTACAAGCGCAGGTACGTCGTAATTTTTTATTGGAACATTTACAACTTTTCCTTCAAGATCATTTTGGGAAAAGTTTTGTGGAATTTTATAAAAAAGAGGTTTTGGAAAACCCTTTAAAAGTCTTACCAATATGTACATTTTGTTACCCTTATTTTTTGGTAAATTTATTGTAACATTTGTGATGGTTTTTAGATAATAAATATTTTTTTTAAAAAAAATATTATTTTATTTGACAAAGTATGTATATTTTTGTCTATAATAAAATTGTAGTAGTAATTTAAAGTTGAGTGAAGTGTTAGTGTATTGTTAAGGCCAATTAAATTTGTTCCAATTTGGAGCATAAAAAAGGAGAAAAAATGGCTGTAAAGAAAAAAGTAGCAAAGAAAGTTGCTAAAAAAGTTGCTAAGAAAAAAGTAGCAAAGAAAGTAGCAAAGAAAAAAGTAGCAAAGAAAAAAGTCGCAAAGAAGGCTGCAAAAAAAAAAATAGCTAAGAAAAAAGTAGCAAAAAAAAAAGTAGCTAAGAAAAAGGTTGCAAAGAAAAAAGTCGCAAAGCAACCTAAAAAAGGCAAACAAAGAATGGCTCTAAGACCTGCTGCAAAAAAGTAATAAAAACAGGTTATAAAAAATAAGCATCTGATTGAAAAGTCGGGTGCTTATTTTTTTCTTTATGTTTTCTATAATTCTTTTACAATCAATTTATGATAATACTAAATTTTATTATTTTTTTTGTTTTTGATTTATTATGTTTTGTTTTATTAAAAAAATGTTTGATATCGAGTTTATTGGTTTATTTTTTTAGCGTGATTTTTTTAAATAAAAAAGTAAATATTTCGATAAAAATTTTGGCAATTTGCTTATTTTTTATTCAAGATTATATGGTCTATGGTATTGTCGGAGTTTCTATTTTTTATGTTTTACCAATATTGTTTTTTAATCAAAAATTGATAAAAATGCTAAATTTCAGCTCTTTTTTTGTATTTATACCGTTTATAGGCATTGTTTTTTTAGCCAAAATTATATTTTTGGACATTTTATTTTTCAATAAATATATGGGTTTCCATTCGACGTTTTTAAATATTTTTAATAGTATGTTAATAGGATGTTTAATTCTTTTGGGTTCGCGGGGTAATCGCTCTTGATAATATCAGGAGAGGAAAGTCCGGACTCCTAACAAGATGGATGCCTTACAAGGTTTCAAGTAAGGGGGGCGCAAGCCCATGGAAAGTGCCACAGAAAAGAAAACCGCCTATTTATTTAGGTAAGGGTGAAAATGTGTGGTAAGAGCACACGGATGGATAAAGTAATTTATTTATCAGGTAAACCCCATCCGGAGCAAGACAAAGTAAGCAAGTTATATGTCTCTTGTTCTTTAACACTTGCGGGTATGTCGCTTAGATAGATGGTTATCGCTTTAGTTTACTAAAGATACAAAATCCGGCTTACAAGTGAACCCAAAAGAATTTTTTATTTAAAATCGATTTTTAATAATCATGAATATTAAAACAAATATTACAAATTTAGCTTGGCTTATTCCATTTTTAGGTTTTTTACTTGGGTATTTTATTTTATCTGGATTTTTTGGTAAAAAAGATGTTTTAGTTCCAAATATTACCGGTAAAACTATTCAAGAGTCTTTACGTATTTTATCTCAAAATTCATTAAAATTAACGTTATTAAAAGAAATTGATGTTTTGGATTTACCTCAAGGTACAATATTAAGCCAGAATCCTGCAAAAGATTTTAAGATTAAAAACGGGCAGTCTGTTTTTGTAACCGTTTCTAAAAAACCTACTACCCAAATAACGCCAAATTTTTTTAATGTAAGTTATTCAAAGATAAATAAAATAATTTCAAATCAAAATTTAAAAACTGAAATACATTGGCTTGAAAGCTATTTACCATCAAAAAATCTTATTGCACAGTATCCATTACCCGGAGATTCTTTAGACAACAAAAAATTGATTTTATATTTATCTAAAGGTAGCAACAATTTTTTTATAGTACCAAATTTCAAAGGTTGCAGCTTGAGTAAATTAAGAGAAGCTATCGAGGATAGTAATGTAAGTTTAGAATTATTTTATAAAAACACAGATTATTCATATAAAGCTGAAGATGAAATAGTTGTTTTTGATCAAAAGCCAATAGCTGGATCCATAGTTGATCTTAGTAAAAAATTATATCTTCAAATTTTGGTAGAATGATATAATTTTTTAAAAACTGCCAAAGATATTCCAATTAAAAAAATTGTTAAAAATGGTATGGATATTCCAACTCTTGATATATTGCTTATACATATAAATATTAAATAAGAGCTACTTAACATTGCAAGTATTGGTATTATTTTATTAATAAAACTATTTTCTTTTAATATTTTAAATAAAGAAATACTGCTTAATAAATATGCTATGGTTACACCGAATACAACCATATATTGAAGATTTACCTGATTTTGGCTTATTGCCAGCAATATTGAAGCTAATATTCCCTGAATAAACATACTTACATATGGAACATTATTTTTATTAATTTTTGTTATTAATTTTTTAAATGGAAAATTATTATCATTTGAAAGCGCATATAAATTCCAACAATTACTTGAAATAAGGCTGAATGCTCCACCAAGAATTGATGCAAAGACTAAAGAATTTATTATTGAAGGTATGATAGAATTTATACTAAATATTTTTGAACAGAGTAAAAATACCGGAATAACCACAGTCGTTAATTCTGTGCCCAATGCAAAGTAAAGTGCAAATTGTACCAGTGTTGTTATTGTAACAACTATAAAAAAAGAATATAAAATTGCTCGCTTAATATTTTTTTCCGGGTTTTTTACCATATGCCCGATTGAACAAACTATTTCAAAACTTATTAAAGCGTATATTGCAACTGGAATTGCAAAAAATAAATTTTTAAAATCAGTTTGGGTTAATATAAAAAAATTCGGATTAAAAATTGAAAAACTTGTAAATATCACAAAAAAGAGAGGTATAAATTTTGCGCTAGCAAAAAGATATTGTATTTTACCGCCCAAGTTTAAACCCAAAATATTTAAAAGCATTAAAGTAAAAATCAAAATTGCGTCTAAATTTAAGATGGAAAAATTTTGTAATATCGAAATTTTGTTATGAAAAAATGTTACAAATGTATTTACCAAAAGACCTGCAGCAGTTGCTTTACCTAAAAAATAACTCCAGCCGCTTAAAAAGCCTAATGAGTTGCCAAGCGTTTCTTTATTGTAAATATAAAGACCTCCGGCTACAGCTTTTTTTTCAGCTAATTTTGCTATTGTTAAAACTATTGGTAACAATAAAAGTGCACTTATTAAATATGATAAAAAACCAAATGTTCCCAAAAAATTAGTTAAAGGCGCAGGGTTCATAAAAACTCCTGCACCTATCATTATGTTTATATTTATTAATATCGCAGTTATTAAACTTATTTTATTTTCTTTTATCATTAAATACCTAAATATTAAATATAAATATTAAAATTTCTTATATTAATAACCAAGATATTCTGTTATAGACATTTTTACTACTTCTTCTTGTGTTGCATCTGGGTATTCTTTGATAATTTCTGAAATTGTTTTTCTAAATGATTCTTCATCTCCATCGCAAAAAGACATGTTCCATCTGAAGAATTCCATCATGATTTGGGAATAAATTTGATCAACAAGATATTCTGTTATAAACATTTTTACTACTTCTTCTTGTGTTGCATCTGGGTATTTTTTGATAATTTCTGAAATTGTTTTTCTAAATGATTCTTCATCTTCATCGCAAAAAGACATGTTCCATCTGAAGAATTCCATCATGATTTGGGAATAAATTTGATCAATTTGAGATATTGTATTATTCGGTTCGTTTGGTTTAGATTGATCAATAACCATCATGCTATTTAAATTTAAGTTGTGAGATAATGCAAAAAATATAAAAATAAAAAAAATTCTTTTGAACATATTAACCCTTTATAAAATAAAAAATTTATTTAATTTGTTTTTCCAAGACTCTTGTTTGAAAGATCAAAATAGAAACTGCTGCTGGCGTCATACCCGGGATAATCTGAGCAGCCGCAATTGTTTCCGGCTTATAAAATTTCAACTTATTCTGTAATTCTACAGATAAACCGGGCATTTGTGAATAGCTAATTTCGCTTGGTATTTTTAATGTCTGATATTTTACTAATTTTTCTGCTTCAATTTTTTCTTTTTCAATATAGCCGGCATATCGAATTTCAGCATGAATACACAATAAAATTCTTGATGTGAGTTTATCAAGATTAATAAAATTGTTAAAATTTTCATTTAAATTTTCATGTAAAATTATTTTTGCTTGATCTTGTATATCGACTGTCCAATCTATTGAATGAAATAGTTTAAAAAGTTCACTATGTGTGCCCAGTTTTTTAATAAGTTCTATAGATTTTTCTATAATATTTTTTTCTATTAAAAATTTATTATATAAATTATTATCTATTAAATTAAGTTTTTTGCCGTAAGGCATTAAACGTAAAAATACATTATCTTGACGCAGCAACAATCTTCTTTCGGCTCTTGATGTAAACATTCGATATGGTTCATCTACACCGATTGTAATAATATCATCTATCATTACGGCTATATAACTTTCATTTCTGTTTAATATAAATGGTTCTTGATTATTTATTTTTAAGTGAGCATTAATTCCGGCAATAATACCTTGTCCTGCAGCTTCTTCATATCCTGTTGTTCCGTTAACTTGGCCGGCAAAATATAAACCATCAACTGTTTTAACTTCAAGAGTGTGTTTTAAATTATTTGGTTGAATAAAATCATATTCTATTGCATATCCCGGATCTGTGAATATAGCATTCTCAAAGCCTTGAATTGAACGAACATATTTTTCCTGAATATCTAATGGTAAAGATGTTGAAATTCCTGCAGGATAAATTTTTTCTAAATTTTCTCCATCAGGTTCAACAAAAACATGATGAGAATTTCTGTCCG